>JANXPR010000302.1 GCA_025357215.1 Acidobacteriaceae bacterium
GTCAGCCTTTGCCAAGCTGTACATTGAGCATCATCCGGGCTGCCTGGCGATTGAATGGCTTGACCCGAAGTATGAGGAGCGCTGGCTGGTGCGTCCGCGGGGCATTACTCCTGTGCCGCTGGCGGGCAGTGACGTCCACGATTTTCTTTTGCGCAAGGCCCAGGAATCCGGCCAGCCGATTGTTTCTCCGATTCTTACGTCCGCCCAGGGACGCAAGCAGTGGCAAGTGATTGTGCCCATCTTCCAGAAGGACCGCTTGCAGCAAACCCGCTTTCGCGGATACGTGCTGGGCTTTTTTGACGCGCAGGAATCACTGGACGGCATGCTGGATGACGTGAAAGGGCTGGGTTTTTCCGCCGCATTGCGCGAAGGCGAAAAAGAGTTCTATCGCCTGCCGGCCAGCAATCCCGAATACGAAAAGAAATGGGCGCAGAATTCGAACGTGACGGTCCCCGGATCCGGCTGGCAGTTGAGTGTATGGCCGCGCCATGAAGGCATGGGCGAATTGCGCTCAAGCTTGCCGCTGGCAACGCTGCTTTCCGGCGTGCTGCTGAGTCTTTTACTGTCCGTCACGGTGCAAGCCAATCACGACCTGCGGCTTGGCATTGCGGAGCGGCGTCGTGCGGAAACGGCCCTGGCTGCGTCACAAGCGCGATTTGCCGGCATCCTGGAAATTTCCGCGGAAGCCGTGATCTCCATGGACCAGGGCCATCGCATCACGCTTTACAACCAGGCTGCGGAAGCCATCTTTGGCTACTCGCCGCAAGAGGTGATGGGCAAGCCGGTTGAGATGCTGATTCCGCAACGGTTCCGTGATTCCCACAAAAAACATGTGGCGGAGTTTGCCGATTCCCAGCAACACAACCTGCTTATGGGTGAACGCCGGACGGTTTCCGGGATGCGGAAAGACGGCAGTGAATTTCCCATGGCCGCGTCGGTTTCCAAGCTGGATCTCGGCGGCGAAAAAATCTTCACCATCATCTGCAGCGATGTAACTGACCAGGTACGCGCGGAAGAAGAACTTCGGCGCGCCCATGACGATCTGGAGCGGCGCGTGCAAGAGCGCACGGCGGACCTGGCGCGGACCAACGTTGTGCTGCAAGACGAAATTTCCGAACGCAAGCTGGCGGAAGAAGAAGTGCGCAAACTTTCTGCTCGAGTCATGCTTGTGCAGGACGAAGAACGCCGTCATCTGGCGCGTGAGCTGCACGATGGAACCACGCAAAACCTGGTGGCCATCGCCCTGAATCTGGCCACGGCGCGCGATGCCGCCCTGCCCGACCCCGTGGCCCACGATCGCGTGGTGGAATCCTTGCGCCTGGCCGAACAATGCGCCACTGAGTTGCGGACTATTTCCTATCTCTTGCATCCCCCGCTTCTGGAAGAGCTGGGTCTGGGACGCGCCCTGCGCGGTTACGTGGACGGATTTACCAAACGAAGCGGCATTGAAGTTACTTTGAAAGCCCAGCCGGAACTCGGACACCTGGGATTTGAAGTGGAACTGACCGTTTTCCGCATTGTGCAGGAAGCGCTGGCCAACATCCACCGGCATTCGCAAAGCGGTTCCGCCGTGATCACCCTGGTGCGCGATGGCGACGGTGTGATTCTGGAAATTGCTGACCAGGGACGCGGCATGCCCAAGGGGAATAGCAGCGCCGGCGTGGGCCTGGCCAGCATGCGGGAACGTGTCCGCTTATTGCGTGGCCGGCTTGAAATCACCAGTGGCCCCCGCGGCACAACCATAAGAGCTTTCCTGCCAACGGCTTAAGACCGTCTTTAAGCATCCACTCTTTGTGGTGTTCATGGGCCGTTTGACCCTGGGATCAGGACTTTCCCGGAAGCCAATCCGTAAACCACCCGATTCCTTATTTCTACAGAACAGGTAGAGTCTGAACAGTTGTTGGGGCCCGCTGTTTTACCTTGGGCTTTGCGGACTCCGGTCCACCTTCTTGGGGGAGAAGTTGGACCGGAGTCTTGCCTTCTGGAGAGTCCGGCAGACTACACAGCCAGACCGCGAGAAAAAGAATCGCAGCCATCTTCACAAACCAACCTACGAGTACGAATTGCGTACGACAGGGCAAACCGCGCAACAGCAAGACTGAGCTACAAAGAAGCGCACGCCAGCAGAAAGACACCAGGTAAAACGAGCCAGGGGGAGGGCCCGATGCAGTTCGCAGGAAGCCAGTCTGAAGGACGCCAGCCAAGACAATCAGAAACTCATGTTTGTGACCTTCGCCACTTGCGTGCCGTGGTGGTTGACGATTCACCGGCCTTCCTGCGCAGCCTATGTTCTTTTCTACGGGAGCATGAACAAGTCCAGATTGTGGGCGCCGCGGAAAGCGCTCTGGACGCTTTTCCGCTGGTGGAACAGTCGCGTCCGGATGTTGTCCTGATTGACCTGCAGATGCCCGGAATGAATGGTCTGGAAGCCACGGCGCTCCTGCGCAGCCGCCATCCGAACACCCGGGTGATCATGGTGACGATGCACGACACACCGGAACTGCGCCAGGCTTCGCTCGAAGGCGGAGCCCACGGGTTTGTGTCCAAGAGCAGGCTCAGCCAGGATTTGCCGGACGTGCTGCACGAAGTGATGAAGCACTGAGGGGCGGCATTAACACAGCTGTTTTTGGCCCGGTGTTCCGTTTCCCAATTACTCAATCTTGCAATTCCGGATTTTGGCAGTCCGGCCCCCCTAGTCATCCCAAGATCTAAAAGACTTAGCAAATTCATTCCAATTTGGCGTGAGTTTGAGCGAATACCTGCCCCTCCCCACCTCCCTCGACTAGGATCCCAAAGGACTTATGCGGAGTTAACCCAAGAACCAGCTCAGTTTTAGCCGCAAGACTTGATAAGTTTTCAAAGACCTTTACCGGATTGTTACAACGCGCCCGGTGGCCATTTTGGCAAATTTTAGTAATCTAGCCATCATAACGTGTTTTGTTCGCTATGTCTACGACGAATAAGGTCATTGCACCAAAGTGGGTACATCAGTGGGGGTATTTCTTGTTGTGCTAAGACTAGTCTGGCGTTCTAATATTTTTCGCCTTTTATTCTAGACGTGAATGGGCTAAGATCAGCGGCATGGATCGCAAAGTGGAGCTGCTGAAACAATACGATCTGTTTCCTTTCCACGAACACCCGCTATGGGTGTCAATCCGGCGCCATGATCTGTCTTATGAGGAAGTTATCCGAGCAGAGCTGCAGCACTGCATTCGCACTCGGGAGGGTCGAACTCTCCGCGAACACGCTGTACAAAAAGCACAAGTCCTTAACGAAAAGCTCTTCAAGTATCTCCTAGAGACCTATTTAGAGGAGTGCACTAACAACGACAAGACCGGACCCAGCCATTTGGAACTGATTGAACGCTTGGTGTTGCTTGCGGGGGTTACAAGAGAGCAGATCGATTTGGCACTTCCTACTCCAGGGAACTCGGCGGCGATTGCGCTTTACAAGGACATTGCCGAACGTGGTGCAGGCTGCCACATGGTTGGGGCAGGTGCAGTAGAGCATTTCTACTGCAAATTATCTCCCAAAATTTTTGATGCCTACGTTGGGAGCTATGGAATGTCTGAAGAACAGGCGTGGACTTACAAACTCCATGGGCCGATGGACGAAACACATGCCGATCGTGCCTTTGCTGTACTTAACGAAGTAGTGGAACTGCATGGCTGGGCGATCGTATTGCAGAGCGTGAAAGACGCTTTCATCGCCACCAGTTTGCACTACGACGGCATGTTGCAAGCCGCGACAAACTCCAACAGATACTGGGATGGAAAATCATGAAGGGCTATATCTATACGATGTATGAGGGAGCTGACCCCGGACACGGATGGGATTTAAACGATCCTATTTTCGGGGATGTTCCTACCCTAGGGGCGTGTGTACCTAATATTCGGAGAGCCGTAGAAATCGGCGACTACATTTTCGTCGTAAGTGGAAGGGTTCGAAACGAAAAACAATTTGTAGTTGGAGGGTTCAGGGTCGACGAAAAGATATCTGCTCTTGCGGCATTCAAGAGATTTCCTGTGAACCGGCTTAGGGTTTCTGAAGACGGGACCCTCCAGGGAAACATAATCGTCAATTCACGCGGCGAGCATCACGCGCTCGATAACCACGATAATTTCGCTGCAAGAATACAAAACTATATCGTTGGCGGCGATCCGGTCGTTCTCGAAACTCCCACACAACAACGTGCAGGGCGTGAGGAAACCATCCCGTTCCTGAATCATCTTTTCGGCCGCGAAGGAGAACGAGTCTTCGATGCTATAGGCCGACATCGCAAAATGACTGAGCCACAGGTGAAGCAAACAATTGATTGGCTGCGAGACCTGGCGGAGTAGACCATGAAAAGATTGAATGAAATTTTGCGACAATGCGGAGTCGATGAAGGGTTGAGCCTAAGAAGCGGGATTACGATTGACCGCCTGCGCGAGATCGAAAGCGGTGCTTCGGCCACCGTGGGTGAGGCTGAGAAACTCGCGAGAGCCTTACATATTAACCTCCGAGAGTTGGCTGCCGCCTCCGCTCGGACAGGAGAAGTCGATTTCTTTTTTCGAGACGCCCAGCGCAAGTCTGACTACGGTGTAGCCACCAAGCTTTCCAGCAGAATCGCCTCTTCGATGAGGTTACTTCCAGACCGAGATATTGCTGGGCCCTGGTGGTTCGGCCAGTTTCGAAAAACGCCCTTGACCTTTGAAGCAGCCGAGGAAAACGCTCAAATTTTCCGACGCATTTTTGCCGGTAACGATCAACTCGGTCCGCTTTTGAGGTTGCCTGAGATTACCGTCAACTCCATGGGAGTCTTGTTGTTCCTAATTGGGTCTGAGCGGATCGACGGAGCGTCTACGTTTGTTGACGGGATTCCTTACATCTTCTTGGCAAAGCGATTCTCCGCGCGGATGTTGTTCACACTTGCTCATGAATTGGGGCATCTGATTGTCCAAATTAATGCGACGGCGGTTTCTTTAGCGGTGGACACGATTGCAGAGCGAAGAAAGTCGACCAGAAATTTGATTGAGTTCTACGCTCACTGCTTTGCATCGGCCTTGCTCATGCCAGCCCAAGGAGTTGGCGTGTCCCTCCAACAGATAAGAGCACATAAGAAAAGCCGCGACGAAGAGCTTGGAGATCTAGAGATTTCTCTTTTGGCCCGTATTTACGGCGTTAGCTTCTATGTTGCGGCGCGACGATGTGAGGATCTCAAGCTCTTGCCTAGGGGTGGAGCAGCATCATTGGAACACGCACTCCGCAAGAAGTTTGGCAGCGCGGAGAAAAGAGGCAATTTGGCTAACCTTCCACCTCGCCCGGAACTCTTTTTCCCAAGCGTCCCGGAAACTCTGTTGGCTTCAGCGGTGGACAAGATCAAAAAGGGAGACTTGTCGATCGGAAAGGCTTCGGAAGAATTGGGTATCTCGGTGTTAGACCTCTTGAAAGTGAATGAACCTGTCGTCAATTGAACGTTAACCTCGACACGTGCTCGTTTATTCACCTCTGCAAAGGGGGAGTGCTGGAGATCGTGTTGGCGTTGCAAGACTGGGCGTTTTTTATTGGCCCAATCGTCAGGGGCGAAGTTGTTCAACTGAAAGAGGTTGTTGATGGGTGCGTGACGAACAACACGTTAAATGCTCTTCCAGACGACGGACTACTGTTCGATGATGTAGCCGATTTTGCAGACCAAAGAAATTTGGGTTTCGGAGAAAGCGAATGCATCCTTTTTTGCGTCGGCCGGAATGGCTTGAACCTTTGTTCTGACGATCGAAAAGCCCGAAGCGTGGCTGCGGCCGTTATCGTCGCTGAAAGGATCCTCGGCACAGCCGATCTTGTAAAAGAGCGTGTTCGCCAAGGCATCTTAACGCCGCAAGACGCGTTTGCCGCCTATGAGGTAATGAGATCGAGAGGCGCATTCCTCCCGGCTCTGGAAAGACAAGATTTCATACTGTAGCCGCGAAACGTCGAACCTACCCCTCCCCGACATTTGTTGTTCGTCGTGGTCGGTCTTATCCACAACGCCGTGGACTACAATTCTTGCTGCCATGACTGACCCTGCCATCGCCAAGACTGCTGCGCATGATCGCGACAAACGTGATCGCGAGAAAAACGGGACCGGCTCCGGTCCGCAGGTAAACGTCTTTGCCGTGCACGGCGTGGACCCAGAAGTCCAGGCGTACGCCATGGCCAAGTATTCGCGGTCAGCGTTGTCGATGAAGGAGTCGCTCAAGGAAATCAGCGAGCAAAAGGCCGAACAGTTTCTTAACACTTTCTATTTTCAGTACGGGCACCGGTCGATTGCCGATCTGGCGCACATCGCGTTGGCGATTGAGAAGCTTTCGATTCTGGCGGCCATCGTGCTCGTGGACGAGCAGCGTTGGGACGGCCAGGAACGGTCCACGCGCTACCAGAATTTCAAGAAGAGTGGATACTTTATTCCTGACTTTGAGGGAACGGCCACGGCGAGGGCCGGTTCTCACGGGCACGCCAGTTCCCAAGCTGGCAGTGCGGACGCTGAGGGCGCCGAAAAAAGAAGCACTACGGAAAACGCCGAGCTCTATCGCGCCACCGCCGATTTTCTTTTTGCCGAATACGAAGTTTTCACGCAGGAGATGTTGCGGTATTACACGGCGCAGGTGCCGCGTCCGGCGGACTTGCCGGAAGACGCCTACACACGCACGCTCCGCGCCCGGGCTTTTGACAATTCGCGCTACCTGCTTCCGTTGGCGACAAACACATCGCTGGGGCAAATCGTGAATGCCCGCACCTTGGAGACTCAGATCGCGCGGCTATTGGCTAGTCCGTACAACGAAGTCCGCCATCTCGGCGAGTTACTGAAACAAGCCGCGATAGAGCCGGCGTACAACGTGCAGTCCGAATGGCTGCGAACGCTCGTCGAGGAAATCAAAGCCGCGAATCCGGAGCTGGGCGCGAAAGCTGAAGAACAGTTGATGCGTCCGGTGAAAGTCGCGCCTACGCTGGTGAAGTACGCCAACGCGAACGAATACGAAACCAAAACGCATGAAGAACTCGTCCACGCTGCCGCTGAACTGATGGACGGCGTGCCCATGGATACCGCTCCGCTGGTGGACTTGATAGAAGACGGTTCGCTCGAAGTTGAGCTGGCCACCACGTTGCTGTATTCCGGATGCCATTATCCCTATCGCCAGATACGCGAACGCGTACAAGCCATGACTGGCGCACAGCATGCCGAGATTATCGCGCTGGGCATGAAGCATCGCGGACGTCACGACGAACTCCTGCGGTCATTCCATGCCGGTCACCAGTTTTGCTTTGACATATTGATGGACATTGGCGGCTTCCGCGACATGCATCGTCACCGCCGCTGCACGCAGATTGAGCAAGGATTTACGCGCCATCACGGTTATGACACGCCTCCGGACGTGGTCTCCGCCGGTTTGGAATCACGCTATCAAGCAGCCATGCAGCGTGTGAGCGACGCCAGCGACCAGTTGGCCCAAGTCCCCGGCGCCAATGCCGATCTTTATCTGCTCCCCATGGCCTTCCGCAAGCGCACTCTATTCAAAATGGATTTTGCGGAAGCCGTCTACATTTCTGAGTTGCGCAGCGCGCCCGCAGGTCACTTTTCCTACCGCAACGTGGCCTATGCGATGTACGAAGAAGTAGCCAGGAAGCATCCTGCTTTGGCCCAGTATTTTCGGGTAACGGCCGTCCGCGAGCCTATCGATCTTCTCAATCGCTAGGCATTTTGCAATGCGGGCTACCGCGGTCCAGCGTAAATCCGAGTTGTGTGCAATCCAGATCGAAGAAAAATAGCGTGATTTGGCGCAATAAGCGTTGAAGTCCGGTATTTTCGGCCCCTTCGACAGGTAGCCCGTTCGTCATGAGGTTAAAACACTAGAGTGCCTGGTAAGTGACCAAAAGGACTACCGTCCCCGCTTGACTACGCTGTAAAATCAACGGCAGAAATAACCAGGTATGAGCTCTCTCCCCCTCCGGCCAGTAAGACCATAACCTTCTGCCGGGAGCCGCGTGGTCTTTTTTCGAAATGGAGACCTAGATTCGTTGCTCGAGTCGATGCAAAAGATCGCCATTTTGTATGACGCCAGTCAGGCGGTTCTTTCCACGTTTGACCTGGACGAAGTACTGAACCAGATCCTGACGATCATCCGCGATTATTTTCAGTTGCAGAATGGCTGCGTGTTGCTCCTGGATAAGACCCGGGAAGAACTGTTCGTCCGCGCGCAAATCGGCCGGGGAACGGAGGACCTGGGCTTCCGCATTCCCATGGGGCAAGGGATCACCGGCGCCGCTGCCCGCTTGAAGCGCCCTATCTACGCGCCGGACGTAAAACTTGATCCGCGCTATCTGATGAAAGTGCCGGAGACGCGGTCTGAAGTGGCAATTCCGCTCATGGTGCGCGATGAGGTCGTGGGCGTGCTGGATTTCCAGAGCGAGCAAGTGGACTTTTTCGATCCTGGCACCATTGATCTGCTCACGCTGTTCTCCACGCAAGCTTCATTGGCGCTGGAAAACGCGCGTCTTTATTCCTTGGAACGCCGTCGCGCCGAGCACCTGGAAGCCATCAACGCCGTGGCCCGCCAGACCACGGCCCTACTCGATCTGGATGAACTTCTTCTCGTGGTTTGCCGGCTGCTGCTGGAATGGTTCCGCATTGATCATGTAGCGGTGCTGATCGCCGAAGGCGATTCGCTGCGCGTGCGAGCTTTTGAAGGCCGCCTGACGCCGAGCGTCGCCATGGGAGCGCAACTGGCTCCCGGCGCAGGGTTGGCCGCTCGCGCGCTGGCTACCGGCCGCAGCGTGATTGAAAACGACATCAGCAAAGTGGAAGGCTATATTGCCGGCTTTGTGGAAACACAATCCGAAATGTGCGTGCCGCTGATCTTCTTTGGCGAAAAACTGGGTGTGCTGGTGCTGGACAGCGCGCGCAAAAACGCTTTCGATCATGACGACCAGCAGCCGCTGGAATCGGTGGCCGATATCTGCGCCGCCGCCATGCAGAACGCCAGCTACTTTGACCGCATGCGGCAATTGGCGTATGTTGACGGTCTTACCGGCATCCATAACCGCCGCTTCTTTGAAATGCGCATTGTGGAAGAGTTGGAACGCGCGGCGCGATTCCAGGGCCGGATGTCCGTGATCATGGTGGATATCGACAATTTCAAGCGGTTGAATGACGAGTTCGGTCACCTGCTGGGTGACGAAGTGCTTCGTTCGGTTTCCACCATCATGAAGCAGCAATTGCGCAAGATGGATTTGGTGTGCCGCTATGGCGGAGAAGAATTCGCGATTGTGGTCCCGGAGACCAGCGGAGAAAATGCCTTGCGCGTGGCGGAGAAGCTGCGCCGCCAGATTGAATCGCATTATTTCCCGGGGGTCCCGCGGCCGGTTACCATTAGCGCCGGCGTGGCGGATTATCCGACCCACGGCATTACCCGTGACGAAGTGGTGGCCGCCGCTGACGCCGCGCTCTACGTAGCCAAACAAGCGG
>JANXPR010000341.1 GCA_025357215.1 Acidobacteriaceae bacterium
AGGTAACAACCGCGTTCACGCAAACGTGTTTGGTTTCGCCGGTGAGATGTCCGTCTTTTACTACTTTACGGTCGTCACATTTGCCGGCCACGTAATCGGCCGCCGCCACGTTGTAGTCTGAGGCGTTGATCCAGTTCACCGCGTCAGGATCGTAGGTCTTTTCGTCAGGATTGTTCTTGATTCCGTTGTCGCCTTCCCACTTTTGGGCGATGTTCCAATCACCGTCACGCAGCACGCCTTCGACTAGCAGGCCGTTGGCGGCTTTCGGATCGCGCTTGACTTCCGGCGGAGCCATGAACGCGTCTTCACCGCGGCTATAGCCGGTGGCGCCGATCACTTTGGCCTGGAAGTCCGGGCCAAGTTTCTTCAACTGCGGATTCACGCCGGCAAGGAACTGGCCGGACCCATCGCCCATAATCACCACAAAATTGGCGCCGTTAGAACACTGCGCAGCGCCATTGGAAATTTCCCTGGCGCAGGCGATCAGGTCTTCCTGCATTTTGTTGGTATCGTCCTGGCGAATCAGCATCAGGTTCACACCGTGCTTTTCCATCAGGGAGCCTTTGGTGGTGGCCGCGCCGCCGTTGGCGTAGATCATTCCCATCTGGGCATTCCATTCCCAGATTTCTCCGCGAATCAAGGTCGAGCGCACGTTGGCGGGGTTCGACGACGGCAATGGAGCCGGGTCAACGTTCTGCACCAGGGCTTCCTTCACATCCGGCAGAGCGGCTTTTTCGGGAACCAGCGCCTTCATCACGCCGGGCGTGGGAATTAGGCCCATCTCAGCGGCTTTCCGCAACCCGAAAACAAAAGCGATGACCGCCAGAATAATCACGATAACCTTCGGTCCAGTGCGTAACCGTGCCATATTGGGTGTTTCCTCCGTGAAGTACAACCTAGTGGTACAACCTATTGCCCTGCTTCTTTCACTAGCTCAAGCGCGATCCTCGCGCTAACACTTACCGGCCGAATTCAACTATTTGAATAAATCTCCGTAGTCACCGGCTCCAGGCGCTGCCGGTTGGCTCGGCGAGCCTTTTGCGGCGACCGGCGCGGGAGTAGCGGTTGCTCCAGGCAACAGAAACGCCGTGTCCGCGTCGCCGGACGTGAGCAGCTTCTGTTCGTACGCGTCGAGCTTCTGCAAGGCTTCGGTTTCCACGGCGCCGTTTTCCAGATCAATGGTGTCCATAAAGTTCTGGGCCAGGCGCTGGAAGTCTTCCATCTCGCCCAGCTTGCGCCCGGCTTGTTCCGCCAGGTGCTCCATGGTGGCGTTGTAAAGTTCGCGCTCGTTCCCGGTGCCTTTGATCACCGCCATCGCCGTGCGGTAGGCGCGATACGCGGCATTGATCGTTTTATATTCGATCTCTGACTGCTTGACCTCATTTTCCGTATCTTCTATATAGAAGTCGATGTGCACGGCCCACTTGCTGAGCAGGTCATAGATGTTCTGCAGCTTGGCCAGAAGTTGCTGGTAGCTTAGGTTTGATTTTTCCAGCCGCCCGGCCTGATTGGCCTTGGCTTTCATCTGCAGCGCCATGCGCAGTTGCTCATTCTGGTCGGCCGTGGAGGTGGCTACTTCCTTCGCGTGCGAAGCCAGCCGCATGTTCTCATCGGCCAGGGCATGGTTCTTCTCAATGACGTCTTTTAGATACCTGAGCTGGCCGCTGACGTTGCTGATCTGCTGGTTCATCACGTCGCGGCGCTTGCGCATTTGTTCCAAATGGTCTTTCAGGATTCCAATGGGATCGATATTGATGATCAAGCCGGTCAGCGCGCGCATCAGCAAGCGAAAGAGCAAATGCGTGCGACTGCTGAAGATGACGAAGAGCACGGCCGCCAAAATTCCGCCCAGAAAAACCATGTGGAGCGTATCCGCCAGCATGGAGACGACGAAGGGCACCACCATGCCCCATCCGTAAATGAGCGCTCCGGCCGCCACGGCCAGCACGATCAGCCCGGTTTTGCCTTCCGGACGCGACCAGAAAGACTTCAAATTGTCACCAAGATTTGGGGTAGCAGGCGTTATGCTCATTGGGTTTTTATCCTTGGAGAAGGCTTACGTACTTGGCCTTTTCCTGATCAATCTCAAGTGCCCGGCGCTGCGCCGCGATGTCAAATTGTGACTCCGCGCGCTGGATCTTGCCCTGGGCTTCAATCAATTCCGTTGACATCTGTGACAAGCGTTGCTGCAAGTCAGAAATCTCTCGTTGCTTGGCGGCAATCGCGTCCGTGACTTCCTGGACTTTCTGTTGCCGGTCCGCGACTTCCCGCTGCTTGGTGGCTCCGGCCGCCGACCCAAACGATTCCTTTTCGTTTTGCAGCGCGACCTTTAACCCGTCAAAAGTCGCCAGGATTTTTTCCTGGGTCAAGCCTTCCTGGGCGTGCGCTTGTACCACCGCGGTCTTGAACTTGGTGCGTTCATCCATGGAGGGAATGGCGGAAAGAGGATCAAGATACTTGTGGATGGTGGCGGCAACAGGCGTGGACTCGAAATCCGTCTTGGCCAATATCCTTTTATATACGTGGTCGGTTTCTTCATCCAGCGCCTGGTAGCTAGTAGACGAGCTCACTGAAACCATTGGTGCCTGCGTTACCGGCGCCGCCTTGGAAGTGTTGCTTTGCGGAGTTGTTTGGCCGGATTGCGAAGCCTTGGGGTCGTCATCGTCTTCGATGATCGCATGCTTGATGGTGTCAATGAATTTGCTCATCAGCTCGGTACTCCTTAAGTTGCCTTCCCCGCCGGCAGTTTCCGGACCGGCTTCGGAGGCAGCCTTTCTGGCCCTGGCATGAACGCGCCCGAGATGCAGGGACTCAAATCCAGCGGCTAAGCAACTGTATCCTACCGAAAAACCCTGAATAAGTTACAAAAACCTTTGTTGGCATCCAACGCAACACCGGCCAATCCATACTGCGCTCCAGGCAAAGATGGAATGGCCAAGTGGAATGCTATGTCGGGGAAGGAAGCGAAGTCAACGTGTGGTCTATTGCGAGATATTGCACTTAGCAAAACGCTTTTGCAGATCGCCATGCGGAAATAGTTTGCGATCCATAAGGGCTAGTGACGGCGGGCTTAGTTGCTTCCTTGCAAGCGCAATCCGGCCTGCTCTTATTTCACCGATTCGGCCATTTCTCTGGCCTGCACGCCGGAGGAAACCGGCAGCGGATTTGAGAAATCCAGCGAGTCATCGTCCACGGAACTCCATTTCAAACTGAGGGTGTCGCGGACGTAGTTCTGGTAGACGCGCCACGGTGACTTGGATCCCTGTTTGGGCCAGTTTGCCAGGGCCCGCTCGATGTAGCCGGGCGTGAATTTTTGCACAAACGGCGCCACTGCATTCTCTCCGCGGCTGTTGGGGGTTACCTGGCGCATACCTTTTTTGTCCATGCAGTTCAGCAAACGGCAGACGTAGTTGCAAATGAGATCCGCCTTCAACGTCCAGGAGGCATTGATGTAACCGAACACCGACGCAAGATTTGGCACGCCCGATAGCATCACTCCTTTATAGGCGAGGGATTGACCGGGCTCCACGCGATTTCCATCGACCACGAGATCAATTCCGCCAAAAGCCTGCATGACCAGACCCGTGGCCGTGACAATAATGTCGGCCTCAAGTTCTTTCCCTGATTTGAGCAAAATGCCTTTCTCGGTGAACGTTGCAATCTGGTCAGTGACTACGCTGGCGCGGTTGGATTTGATGGCTTCGAACATGTCAGCGTCCGGGACGAGACACATCCGCTGCTCCCACGGGTTGTAACCCGGCGTGAAATGCTTGTCGATGTCGTAATCCGGGCCCAAGTGCTCGCGTACTTGCTTCAGGATCTTCTTCTTTACCACCATCGGGAAGCGCTGCGAGAACTGGTAGATGTACGTCATGAAGCTGACGTTCTTCCAGCGGCTGAGCCTATAAGCCCACATCGCGGGCAACACGCGGCGTAGAAAGTTGGCAATCTTGTCCTGCTCCGGAACGGATATCACGTACGTAGGCGAGCGCTGCAACATGGTGACGTGCCCGGCGGTTTTTGCCATGGCCGGCAAAAGCGTAACCGCCGTGGCGCCACTGCCAATGATCACAACGCGCTTGCCGGTGTAGTCCAGGTCCTCAGGCCAGGCTTGGGGATGAATCACGCGTCCCTGGAAGCGGTTGGCGTTGGGAAATTCCGGAGAAAAACCGGAAGAATACCGGTAATAACCCGCGCACGAGAACAGGAAATTGCACGTGAGCGTTACAGGCTCGCCTTGGCCGTCGTCTTGGCCATCATCTTTACCAGCGCCGGATTTGCCAGAACCCGATTTACCAGCACCCGATTCACCAGCACACGACGATTTGCGCACGGCTTGCACTGTCCATTGCGCATCCTCAGAAGACCAGGCAGCACTCTTGATGTGATGGCTGAAGCGAATATGGCGATCAATCCCTTCGTCGCGCGCCGTGGCCGTGATGTAGTCACGAATGTCGTCGCCGGGGGAAATGGCTTTAGGGTGCGTCCACGGACGGAAGGAATAGCCCATGGTCAACATGTCAGAATCCGAACGGATTCCCGGATAGCGAAACAAGTCCCAGGTCCCGCCGATGCGCTCGCGCTGCTCAAGAATGACGTAGCTTTTGTTCGGACAAAGTTTTTGCAGATGATGAGCGGCGTCAATGCCAGAAAGGCCTGCGCCCATGATCAGTACGTCAAAATGTTCCGGGACCATCAAGTTACTCCAGGGCCGTGTCAGGCAAGAACATAGCATAACGGGGCGGCATCCGCTGTGATTCTCAAATCTCTTGCCAAACTTTCGGGGCCCTCAGAGAAATCAGGACGCTGCGCCCGTCAGGTTCTGGTCAAAAGGCCCGCGCCGGCTTCGCTGTTGGCCGCTCCAAGTCTTTCGGAAGACTGGCCAGCGCGTAGGCCAGAACCGCCATCACCGCGGCGTTTTCCTGGAGTTCGCGAGGGACAACCTTATCCAGCGTGTCCGCGGCGGTGTGATGGTAGTTGAAGTAGAACCGATCATCCTGAATCGGTCCGAAACACGGCACGCCCATTGCGCACATGGGGCCGATGTCGGTTTCCGCATCTTCTGATGTCTGCAACAGGCCGGCTCCGCTGGCTTGAAGGATTTGCGCAACAGGTTGCAGTAGCGGCATGTTGGCCGCCGGGGCCGCCATGTGAATTCCCAACGGATGGCCCGCTCCAAGGTCGCTCTCGATCGCGGCAAAGTGTTTGCCGGCCTCCTCCTTGTGCGCGGCTGCATAGGCTCGCCCGCCCGAATTGCCGAATTCCTCGTTCATCCAGGCAATCACGCGGATGGTACGCCGGGGATGCAGCCCCAACTCCTTCACCAGGTGGGCCGCCTGCATGGCCACCGCGACGCCGGCGCCGTCATCGATCGCGCCAGTACCCAGATCCCAGGAATCAAGGTGGCCTGAAACAATCACTACCTGGTCCGGTAGTTCGCTGCCCTTAAGATCAGCGACCACGTTGTAGGAATCCACGTCCGCCAGTTGCTGCGGCGTTAACACCAGGCGCATGCGGACGCTTCCCTGGCGGGCCAGGTAAGCTATCAGGTCGGCGTCTTCCGCACTCACGGCGGCAGCCGGAATCTTGGGTACATCCGGCTGATAGAACATCCCTCCGGTGTGCGGCAGCCGATAGTCGGCTCCTCCAACGCTGCGGACCAAGGCCGCGATTGCACCCTGTTTGGCTGCTGCGCTGGCGCCGATAGCCCGGTAGATCACCGCTTGCCCATACGCGGGACCGCCATGACCGGTGGCGGCAAGTTGCTTATCAAATCTGGCGTTGAACAAAACAATCTTGCCGGTAACCTTGTCCGGGGATAGCGCGTTTAGTTCATCAAAATTGTTCACCACCACAACTTCTGCCGTCGCGCCCTGCCCAGGAGTGGCCACACTGCCACCCAGAGCCGTGAGAGCAATCTTCTGGGTTGTGCCCGGCGCCATGCCGGGAAACTGCACCAGGGCCCCGGTTTCCTCACCACGCACCCAGTGCGGGACCACGACTTTTTCCAGCTTCACCTCAAATCCCAGTTTGCGCATTTCGTCCGCCACGTACTGGGCTGCAAAATTGGCCTGCAGCGATCCCGCTGGACGCGGCCCAATATTGTTCGTAAGGTGAGCGAGTTGGTCCCAGGCGTAGTCACTTTTCAGTGCGCCATCCCGCAACAGTTTGAGTTCCGCAGTCAGTTGGGCCGAATATGGAGACGGCTGATCAAAATTGCGTTGCGCAGCGGCAAACCCTGCAAGCAGAAAAACAATGATGGCACTAGAAATGAGTTTCAATGGGATCCTCCAAACAAAACAGGTCGCCTCGGCAACAATCCTGAACGGGGCTGTTAATGAAGCGGGGGACAATTATATCGATAGAGAGAGTCCGGGCCGGCGATTTGAGCGAAACGCGTAAGATTGCTATAATCAAGCAGTTTCACACGGCTACAATCTTTCCCAGCCCCACCGGAAATTCACTTGTGGCAGCATTTCAAAATCCTGGCCAGGTAGCTCAGTTGGTAGAGCGCAGCCCTGAAAAGGCTGGCGTCGGCGGTTCAAGTCCGTCCCTGGCCACCATTTATTTCACTACATCCAGAAACCCTCTGCGCTCACTGAACGACTGGCATAGCCAGTTGGAGAAAAAGCCCGCAGCACGTGAAAAGGCCCGCCGTCGGTGAGTTCAAGTCCGTCATGGCCACCATACCTTCAAGCTTCTCATCGATTTTTTGCGGCACGAGCGCAGCTTAAAAAACCGCGCGCGCACGCATGGACTGCTTGCTAGCAAGTGAAAAGCGCGGCTCGGCAGGAGCGTCTCTCAGAACGCGAGCGCACACGTATTCGCCCACGGCTGGTCCGTGCTTGAAGCCGTGGCCGGAGCCGCCACCGACGATCCAGACATTGTCGTAGTCTGGGTGGCGGTCAATCAGAAAGTCGCCATTCCATGTGTTTTCATACTGGCACACGCGGGACTCAAGGATAGGGGCCTGGGCCAAGCC
The DNA here is from genome assembly GCA_025357215.1 of Acidobacteriaceae bacterium. GTDB lineage: Bacteria > Acidobacteriota > Terriglobia > Terriglobales > Acidobacteriaceae > Angelobacter. Next base: position 6,983 of record JANXPR010000341.1, read on the forward strand.
GGGCATGTGCGTCGCCAGATACTCACGCAAGACAACCACGGAAGACTCTTCAACCACGCGCGAACCGGTTTCCGGGTCGAACTCCGGACCGTGGCGATCAAAGGCAATTTTGAAACCGCGACCTTCGATGTCCGGTAACGCGTATGGCCGTTCAGCATGAGTATGGTGCAGCCATACGGGCATCCGCGGAGGCTGGTAGTCCAGACCGCCGGCGGGAGGCCCCAGAAAAAATATTTCCTGGCGGGTGGGGAAAATGCGGTCGCCCAAAAGTTGTGGGAAAAGCCTGGGAAGCCATGGTCCGCATGCATATATAAGGTTACCGGCGGAAATCGTTTCTCCGGTTCCAGTCTTCAGGAAAGCTGAGCGCGCGGAGTTTGCGCCTCCGGGCGTTTGCGGAGCGAAGGCTGCAACTTGTTGGAACGTCACGCCGCTTTTGATCGCCTCGTGCACCAACAGCTGTACGGAACGACGGGCCATAAGCAATCCGCTTTGCGGTTCCAGAACGGCCCAGGTGATATCCGGGAATGTCATTTGCGGATAGCGTTTGCGAACGTCTTCGGCAGACAACTTTTCGCAGTCGACACCGTGACGTTGCATCACTTCCCAAAGCCCCGCGGTGTAAGGATCCGAATCGTGGCCCAGCCATAGCACTCCGGTGCGATGAAAAATTCTGGTTCCGCAACGGGCTTCAAACTCTCCCCAAGCGGGCAAAGATTGTATGGACCAGCGGGTGTAGAGTTCGTCCGGACCATAGCCCATGCGGATCACGCGCGTTTCACCGCCGGAGCTGGCACGGCTGCTGGCCGCGCCGTGGGAATCGAGCAGAACCACACTGGCGCCGCTGCGACGTAGCAAATAAGCCGTCCAGGCTCCAAATACGCCGGCGCCGATCACGGCAAAATCATAGGTTATTTTCATGACGTTATTTTCATGGCGTTATTTTCCTGCCGTTCGTTTTATGACGTTGTTATGAAAGCCCAGCTTCCGCCTTTGCGTAAATCAGTTGGGCCGTGACCAGGTCCTCCAGGGCACAGCCAACGCTTTTGAACAACGTGATGTCTTGCGGCGAAACTCTACCCTGCTTCTTGCCGCTGGCGATCTCATGTAAATCGGCAACGACTTGTTGACGGGTTATGACGCCGTTCTGCAAAGGAATGATGAGGTCGCCGGATTCAGCCAACGCGCCATCATAAGTATCCACTACGATACGTGACCGTCGCGCGGTGACGTCGTCCACTTCGCGCTTGTCGGGTTGAAACGTGCCGACCAGATTCAGGTGCGCACCGTCACGCAGCCAGTGACCATCAAAGAGGGGTGTGCCCGCGTTGGTGCAGGTGCAAATCACGTCAGCTTCACGGGCGCATGTTTCCGCATTCGCGGGTTGGGCGTTGATGCCATGATCGTTTTTCATTTTCGCGCAAAATTCAACCGTGGCGGCTGGGGTCCTTCCGCAAACAAGAAAGCGCTGAATCTTACGGACGCGTGGAATCGCGATCAAATGCGCGATGGCCTGCTTTCCGCAACCAAAAATCGCCAGGACGCCGGCATCCCCGCGGGCGAGCAGGTCCGTTGCGACTGCGGACGTCGCGGCGGTGCGCAGTTCGGTTAGCCAGTTGGCTTCCATCACGGCGAGCGTCCGGCCGGTGACGGTGTCAAGAAATTCGTAGGTAGCGTTTACGCCGGCTCCAGTCACGGAGACAATTTTTACGCCGGCGGCGTTGAGCGCACTATCAAACGCGGGCATCACCAGCGCCAGGCCTCCGGCAAGAGGCAGCGTAATTCGCGGCGGCATTTGCAAGGTCGCGGCAGAATCACGGCTAAATGCCAGGCGCAACTCGCGGATGACGCTATCCACGTCGGCCAGGGCACGGACTTGATCTTCTGAAAAAACTTTCATCAGTGACGGCAAGGATAGCAAAAAGGAAGAACGCCGAGGCCAACAGAATATCGCGGACTAAACAGTGGCTACAGACGACCCGGGCTGGCGCGCAAATTCGCGTTTGTACCACTCCACCGTACGCCGCAAACCTTCTTCAAATTCCACCAGGGTCTTGTAACCCATGGCTTTTTGCGCGCGAGAAATATCAGCGAGCGAATCGCGAACGTCTCCGCCGCGGGGCGGTTCGTTCACGGCAGCACGGCGAAAGCCGGTCAAATCCTGGAGCATGGCGTAAAGATCATTCACGCTGAAGTTTTTCCCGGCGGCAATGTTGAAAACTTTGCCTACAACATTTTCAGCGGGCGCGGTGCAGGCCAGCAAATTGGCTGAGACCACGTTGTCCACGTACGTAAAGTCGCGGCTTTGTTTGCCGTCGCCAAAAATCACCGGCGGTTCCCCGGCCAGAATCGAGCGGACGAACTTGGGAATCACCGCCGCGTACTGCGACGTGGGATGTTGCCGGGGACCAAACACGTTGAAGTAACGCAATGAGACCGCTTCCAGAGACATGACGCGGGAAAAGCTTTGCGCGTAAAGCTCACCTGCATACTTGGTCACGGCATACGGCGAAATGGGATGGCAGGGCATGTCTTCCCTTTTGGGGAGCACAGGCGTATCGCCGTAGACAGAAGACGAACTGGCATAGACGACGCGTTTGACTCCGGCCGCACGCGCGGCCTCCAGGACCTTGAGCGTGCCCACCACGTTAGCGTCATTGCTGGAAACAGGATCTTCAATGGACCGCGGAACCGACCCGAGCGCCGCCTGATGCAGGACGAAATCGATATCGCGACAGGCAGATCCGATGGCCGCCGTGTCCGTGATGTCGGCTTCGCGCAGGTCAATCTTGTCGGCGATTCCGGCCAGGTTTTCAGCGCGGCCGTGGCGAAAGTCGTCAATGCCACGGACTTGTTCTCCGCGCACCACCAGCGCGTGAGCAATATTCGATCCAATAAACCCAGCGACGCCAGTGACGAGATATCGAGCCATGTTTGTGAGGATAACATCCGTGACAGAGGCAGCCAACGAAAGAGGTATTGAGGGTTACTTGATTTGTAACTTAAAAAAAATGATTAACGTTTGGTTTTTCCCGCCTGAGTCAGGATTTTACGGACCTTCTTGGGTGAAATTTTCAGCACCTTGGCCACGCGGGCGATTTTCTTGCCTTCCCTTTCCCACACGCGCGGGATCACCAGTTCGGCAAATTCATCGGCCAGAGCCTGAAAGCTCTTCCCTTCGGTAACGCCGCGCGACCAAGCGCGCAGTTTCTGATCAATACTGCCACGCGACGTGAGTTTCTGTTTGAGTACCTGGAGCTCACTCCACACATCTTCGTCCTGGGCGGACTTCATCAACGCTGAGGCCTGCTCCAGACAGTGGCGAGCATCGTCCGCGTCATTGATTGAAGGATGGCACGCCGCCAGTCCTCGCCAGATCAACGCGCGGGCACGGAGTCGCATGTTCTGCGTGCGGCCTGCGGCCTCCACGGCGTCACGGGCATAGTCGCGTGCGGCCTGTATGTGTTCCCAGGTGCGCGTGTCGTCTTCAATCTCCTCGTCAAGCTGGGCCTGCTCAACCTTGCATTGCAGCAGGCGGGCGCGGGTCATGACGATGTTGTCATGCTGTTCCTTGGCAGCAGCGTAACACTGCGCCGCTTGCTCGGCGGCCAGATCGAGTTCTCCGCTATCCAGATAAAGCAGGCCGCGGTTCTCAAAGATGTTGCCGATGCCGTGGTGATGGTTGTGATAGCGGTAGATTTGCTCCGCGTGGTCCAGATTGGCAAACGCCTGCTTCCGCAATTCTTCGTATTGTTCGCGATCACCCTTGGTATCTAGACGAGCGGTGTCTAGACGGGTGGTGTCTGGACGGGAGACGGCATTCTTGGCGCTCGCAGCGGACTTGGAAGATTCCTTAACCCTCCGCTTGCGGGTAGCGGCGTCAAGACGCTGCCGGATCTGGCCAGCGATGAGGCGCTGCACGTATGCCACGTTGGCCAGCGACCGCGCAAGATTGCGATGTTGCGGATTACGTTTGCGGAAGTGTTCAATGGCACGATTGAAAAACTGCAACGCCTGTTTGTAGTGACCCTGGCGGCGGATGATGCGTCCGTGGGCGGAATAGATGTTGCCCAGAGTCATGTCATCGTCAGTAGACCGAAGGTCATTCTCAGCCTGGTCGAGAATTCGTTGCGCTTCAAGAACGTTGCCTTTTTGAAAATGCAGCCAGCTTTCCAGGACACGAATCACGGCGGCCATGCGCGGAAATCCGAGCTTCGTGGCTTGGTCGCTTCCGGCCGCAGCGCGCTTCAGTGCGATGTCATACTCACCTTTTTTGCGATGGCAACGCGCGTCCCAGGAATTGGCGATGGCCATGACGACTTTGTCTTCCGTTTCGTCCTGCATAGAAAGTACCTGGTCAAAGTGCGGCAAGGCATCGTCAGGCCGATCGCGGAGCAGGGCCAGGAGTCCTTCGGCCATACGCAGATGAACGTAATCGCTTACGGCAAGGCGTCCACGCTGACTTTTCGGGAAGCGGGCAAGTAACTGTTCGACAAGCTCCGGACCGCGATAACCCACGTCAACCCACTGGGCCACGGCGCCAACGAGTGCGGCAGCGTTGGGCTGTGAGGCGTCAAGGTTGTTAAGGAGGCGGGCATTGGCGTCGAGCAAGGCAATGCCGCCGGATATCT
>JANXPR010000358.1 GCA_025357215.1 Acidobacteriaceae bacterium
CTCGTCCGCCGCTCGACGGTGTAAGACGTAACTCCATAGAGCCCGATGGACGCCAGGATCAATGCCAGCCCGCCAAAGAGCGACGTCAGTTTGACGATCATCTCCTGCTGCATGAAGTTCGACTGGACCTGCGCGGCAAATGTCTGGAAATCGATAACGGCGAGATTGGGATTGATTTGCGAAAGCAGCCGGCGGATCTGGTCTTCTAGCCCCATCACTTCGCCGCGCGTCTGGATTTCAATGGCGTTCAGGTAATTGGAACGGCCTTCAAACTTAACGTAACGCGGGTCGGGGTTGTGTGCGCTCTGCCCTTGTCCCAGGAAATACACGGGACGCATCTTACTTGTAGCTCCCCAGTAATTGGTGTCTTCGGTTACGCCCACGATCTCGAACTGTCCCGGATGTTTCAGATCGTCGCTGAAGAATTTTCCGATGGCTTTGCCGTCCTTGAAATACTTCTGCTCAAAGTAGCGGTTCACCACGGCGACGGTGCGTGTGGCGGGCGTGTCCTGCTCGTTGATGGCGCGGCCTTCCACGATCTTGGTGCCGATGACATCGAAATATCCCGGACCCACACGCAGCCAGGAAGAACCATGGTCGGGCGTACCGGGCGGCGGAGGCGGTTCGCCGTCAATAAAAACGCCTTCGCCCCAGTTGTCGCCTTCCATCGGACTATAGAGCGAAAAACTCGCCCGTTGAATGCCGGGAAGCGCGGCCAGAGCGTCACGCATCTGGCGATACAGTGGTTCCAAAGTCTCCGGACTGTAGCCAGCCATCTGCGGATCAATGTGCAGGATATAGCGATTGGTAGTTTCAAAACCAAAGTTGCGGTGCTGCATGTTGCTCAAGCTGCGCGTGAGCAAACCAGCGGCACACAGCAACACCAACGACAATGCCGCTTGGACGACCACTAGTGATTTCTGTCCCCAAGTGCCTTTGCGTCCCGTGGAACGGCCCGCGCCGCGTAAGGCTTCCGCGGGATTGGCGTTAGCCGTCATCCACGCCGGCGCCAGCCCGAACAGGATTCTGGTGAGAAATGAAACCGCCAACGCAAAACCCAGCACGGGTAACGACGGCGAAGCCTGGATCGGCACATATTGATTGCCAAACGCCAGGCGCAAGATCATCCGCGTGCCGAAAAAGGCGATGGCGATCCCGGCCAGTCCGCCCATCATGGCCAGAACAGTGCTTTCCGTTAGCGCTTGCTGGACCAGCGTAGTCCGCGAAGCGCCGAGGGCCGCGCGCACTGACATCTGCTGTTTACGCGTGGTGGCGCGGACCAACATCAGGTTGGCCAGGTTAGCGCAGGCAATCAACAGAACGAAGGCCGAAATCCACATCAGTAAGTGGAGTCCATCCTGGTATTGATCGCGCATACGCTGCACGCCGTTTCCACCGGGAGATAAATGCAGAGTCTGTTTAGCGACAAGTGGTTTGGAACGATCTTCAACTTTGCTTTCAGGGCTCAACAGGAATTGCCGCAACTCTAACTGCAACTGCGCTTCCATGGCTTTTTGGTCGGCGCCGGGCTTGACGCGTCCGATCAGATCAAGCCAGTCCAGTGAAGGATCGTTAACCAGCGAGTTGGCGGGTTCAAGGGTTGGCTCTGATGCTAAGGGCAACCAGAATGATCTGGGATTGCTTTCCACGCGGTCACCATAGAATCCCGGTGGAGCAATGCCGACTACGGTGACGGGCAGCGCATTTACGAAAAAGCCCGAACCTACGACTGAACGGTCACCGCCAAATTTTTCTTGCCACGTACGGTAGCTCATTACGGCGACCGTGGGCGCGCCTTTCACGTCATCTTGCGGAGACAACATGCGGCCCGCGAGCGCTTGAATCCCGAAAGTGGAAAAGTAATTACCGGAAACAAACTCACCGCGAAAAGATTCTGACGGTTTGCCGCTGCCGTCGCGACGCACACCCAGCAGACTACTTCCCGCTTGCAACGCCGCAAGTTCAGAGAAGCCCTGCGTGTGCGCTTTGAATTGCTGGTATTGTTCCCACGAGAAAAGCGTCCAGTTATCTTGCATGCCGCCGTTGATGCAGCAATTCTCTTCGTTGCCAATGCGTACTAATTCTTCAGGCTTGGTTACAGGCAGAGATTTCAGCAACACCGCGTGCACGAGTGTGAAAATCGCCGTGGTGGCGCCAATGCCCAGCGCCAGCGTCAAGACCGCGGTAGCCGTAAATCCAGGAGCTTTCCTGAATTGCCTTAGCGCGTAGCGAACATGCTCAAAGATCTGCATTGACGATTGTTTCCTCTCGCTTCCCCGGTGTCTTGCCCCGAATTCCGTCAAGCAGTGGGGGCCAATCTCGTTAGGGATATATACGGGTTCTGACGGAAAAGGTTTCTAAAATCTTTGTGGCGCCGCACCTAACTCGTCCGCCGGTAACGGATTTGCACTACAATGATGGAGGAAATCGAACCGCGGAGCTTCTCTGATGCCATCTGCGCGCTTTGCTCGACTCACGCTTCTGCTCCTCGCTGCCTGCGCAACGTTCTCAACTTTGTCGTCCCGATCTTTTGCGGCCGTTAATCCAATTAATCCAAATCAGAAAACCGTGCATCTGGACGGCACGACGCAATGGTTGGACACCGGAGTTGATCTCTCCGCGCAGGACCAAGTGACTTTCGCAGCCACCGGCACTTTGAACTATGAGACCCATACTGTCACTCCGGACGGCCTGCCCCGTGGATGGCGCGATCTGATGCGGGCCTTGCCCTTGAGTTCGTCCGGCACAGTAGCGGTGATTGGACGAATTGGTCCTGTGGAAGCACCGGTGTTTCTAGTCGGCGCAAAACTTCAGAAGACGGCTGCGGTTTCGGGCCGGCTTTTTCTGGGCATCAACCGGCTGGCGAACGATGCCATCACCGGGCCGGGCTTTGACGTAAACGTGCAGTGGACACGAGCTGCCTCGGCTTCGGCTTCCTCTTCGGCTTCAGGTAGTTCCGTTACTCCAGCGCCGTCTGCTTCACCGAGCACCACAGCTGTGACCACTGGAGCCGCTGCACAAACCGCTACTACCTCCGCGCAGAGCACGACCACGCCCAATGCAAACTCTGATGCGGCGTCTTCGAGCGTGCCCGCGAATCCGTCGGCACAAACCATGGCAGTCAACAGCGGCTCGAACATCCTTCCTTCTACGACTAGCAGTCAACCTGCGTCCGGAAGCAATCAACCTTCTGATACTGGAAATGCACATACCGCAACCGCCCAACCTTCCGCCAAAGCCAATGACTTACCCGCAACGACCCTAAACGTCCCGAGTCTTCCCATCCGGGTGAACGATGGCAAAGGCCACGACGGTGACATGGTGAACCTGTTGCTCGTAGGCACCAAGGAACAAGTCATGGCGGCATACGCGGGGGCGGCCTGGACGCAAGCCGACAAAAGCGTAAAGCAAGCGCTGCTGCACGGCGCGCTCTCGTCATTTTCCAAAGACGCCTATGTGGCCATGCCGATGAGCCAGTTGATGCTCTACGATCGCTACCAGGACCTTTCGTACGAACACGCGGAAGCCATATCGGTCGCCGCATCACGCCATCATTTGCGTTTGTGGAAAGCGCCTTTTCAAATTGACGGCAACGACGTTTGGGTGGGCGCGGCCACACACGATATTGGCTTTGATCGCGACAACCGCAACGGCGGCATCACGCACAAAATCGATCCGGACGTGGACCTGGAGCGCGAGTTCGTACGCAGTTCGCTGTGGAACAGCGGCCTGGTGACGTCAGCGGCGTACTACACTCCTCCGCAACCGCTCACCACTGCCAAGACCGCGACCGGTGAAGAGTTCCATTCGGACGGCCGCGTCCTGGTGCTGAACCTGACTCCGTCGACTAACGGCTCACCGCACTAGCCTAAGAAAGTCTTTATTTTCATAAGGATTAATAAATTACCTAATGTTGCACGTGGAACATCTTCAGGGTCTTCGGGTAGGTCTGGCACTCTCGGGAGGGTCGGCCCGGGGCATTGCGCACATAGGCGTGATTAAAGCTCTGGACGAAGCCGGCATCCAACCTGCATTTGTTACCGGAACCAGCGCAGGCAGTGTTGTGGGCGCCGGGCTGGCAGCCGGAATGGACTGGCGACGCTTAAAGAAGATGGCCCAGGAGATATTCTGGCCCAGTCTGCTCAACAGCCGTGGGATCGAGCGATTTTGCCACCAGCAGTTTCCACGGGAATTTTCCGATCTGGCTCTTCCCTTTGCTGCCGTGGCCACCGGGCTCAGCGACAGACAACCACGCGTTTTGCTTTCCGGCAACCTGGCATCAGCCATCAATGCCAGTTGCGCGCTCGCTGGAGTCCGTTGGCCGGTTACACGCGAGGGCGAACGACTGAAAGACGGAGGCATGTCCTGCGTGCTGCCGACACAAGCGTGCCGTGAGCTAGGAGCGGATTTTGTGATCGCGTCTGACGTCTGGGCCTGGAGCGCGTTTGCCCGCCAGCTTGGATTCCATCGCGACCGCGCCCGCCATCAGTGGATGTTTCCGAAACAATATTTACGATCCGTGCAAGTCGCCGATCTGGTGATTCAGCCGCGCATTCCCTTAAGCGGTTATCTGCCGGGCAAAGCATCTGTCGAGCGGCTGGTACGTGCTGGAGAAGAAGCTGCCAAGGCCTTCTTATAAGGATCTTCTGAGAAAGAATTCCCACGCCGCCGAACGCGAATGAGCAACGACCGAGACCGGCAAATGTTGTTGCGTCTGCTGTCAGGCAACCACAAGTAACCCTGTTTACTCTCGCCAACGCGCAAGTTGGCTGAAATTTTCTTGAATTTTTCCGATAGCACTCTCTGAGTGGAGCACCGCGGGACCAGTGCGCGCTCAGAACGGTGAGAATGAGCCTGGTAGAAACCACAAGTCAAGTCACGTTCTGCGGATTAATGGCCGAGGGCCACTCCAGCATCTGGGAAAAGCCCGTGTGCCCGGTCAACAGTCCTGCTTACGAAACGGCGTCTGACCTTTTCCTGGTCACCAACGAGAAAGGACTGATCCAGTTTGCAAGTCACGCGGCTTTCAAGATGCTTGGCTATCATCCAGACGAACTACTCGGCAAATCATTCGACTGCATCTTCTTTGACAAAAAAGGCGATCTGAGCCGGAGCGGAATTCGCGCGGTCCTGAAATCTTCTGATGGACCCATATCTAAACAGGCATTGTCCTACTACGCACTTTGCAAGGACGGCCGTGAGATAACCGTGGAAATGTCCTTGAATTCAGCGGGCTCGGTGGGACGCCAGTGGAAAGCCATTATTCGTGACTGTAGTGACCGCATCCAGGCGCAAGTAGAAATCGCTCGGAATGAAGCGTTCCTGCGCGCCATGACGGAGAATTCTCCGCTCGCGTTTTATGTTGTCAATCACGTCACCAACAAGGTCCTTTATTTCAATCATAAGTTTTGCGAAATCTGGAATTTGGGCCACCTGGAAGCCAAAATGCGTGCCGCGGAGCTTTCCAACGCGGAAGTTGCGGATGCATGTCTGCCTTCAGTCCTGGACCAGGGATTCAAAGACCACTGGCCGCTTTTGCGGGACATCAACAATCGTCAGATCGTTGAAGACGAGATTCCCTTTGCCGACGGCCGCGTGATCCGCCGTTTCTCCACACAGATTCGGGATGATCGTGACGGTTATCTGGGCCGGCTCTACATTTTCGAAGACGTTACGGAAAAACGGCGCATTCTGGACCAGTTGAAGAACGCCAAGAAAGCAGCGGAAGAAGGCAGTCGCGTTAAAGCCGATTTTCTGGCCTGCATGAGCCATGAGATCCGGACGCCAATGAACGGTGTTCTGGGAATGGTCCAACTATTGCTGAGCACGAACCTGGATTCCGAACAGCACGAATTTGCGGAAGCGATTTACGAATCGGCGGAGGGACTGCTCTCCATCATCAACGACATTCTGGACTTCTCTAAACTGGAAGCCGGCAAGCTGGGTATTGAAAACGTCCGCTTCAACCTGTTTGAACATGCGCACATGACGGCCGCAATCGTCGAACCGCAAGTTCGTGACAAAGGCCTCGAGTTTGACGTTGAAATAACGCCGGGAACACCCGAATCGGTCATCGCGGACCCCACGCGTTTGCGGCAAATCATGCTCAATCTTCTGGGCAATGCCACCAAGTTTACGCACGCGGGGAAGATTTCACTTCGCGTTCACGCTACGGATATTGGCCCGGAAAACGCCCAACTGCGAATCTCCGTTCAAGACACGGGCATCGGCATTGCACCGGACCAACTGAAAAAAGTCTTCGACAAATTTACCCAAGCCGATAACTCCACAACCCGCAAATACGGAGGCACCGGACTGGGCCTTTCGATTTGCCAGCAACTGGCCCAATTGATGGGCGGGGACGTAGGTGTTGAGAGCACTCCCGATGTGGGTTCCACTTTCTGGGTGGAAGTGCCGGTCCACCTCTCCAGTACACAGGCTGCCGTGGGCGCCCAATATGAGCAACCACAACCTGTTGTAAAAAATGAAGTTGTCGATGCGTCAGGGTTAAATATCCTGCTGGCTGAAGACAACATGATTAACCAGAAGGTCGCGGAGAAAATCCTACAGAAGCTGGGATGCCATGCCGATATTGCAAATGATGGGCAGGAAGCCGTTCAACTGGCCACGCGCAAGTCCTACGATCTGATTTTGATGGATTGTGAAATGCCGGTCATGAACGGGTTTGAGGCAACGGCGGAAATCCTGAAAGTACTCGGCAAGAATACGCCGCCGATCGTTGCTCTAACCGCACATGCCCTGGAAGGTTACGCGGAGAAGTGCGCGCAAGCGGGAATGAGCGGGTACATTACCAAGCCGCTGAACATGAAAGAGTTTATGGGCATGATTCAAAAGCATGCCGCGGGAAAACGCGAAATCGCGGAGACAACGGCACCCAAGGACCCCGGAGTGAATGTACAGGCAAAACAGCTTCTCCAGAAGTTTGAGGGCGATGCTGAGTTGGTAAAAGAAATCATCGACATGTTTACCGAGGATGGTCCGAAACTTCTGGCGGAAGTCCGGACAGCGGTGGATAACCGGGACGCAAAAGAATTAGCGCGCAAGGCGCACACGCTCAAGGGAGTGGTCAGCCACTTTACTGTCGAAGGTCCATTCGAGTCGTTACGCAAGCTTGAGCTATGGGGAAGAGACAACAGTTTGGAAGAGGCTAGCCAGGAAATGCGGACGCTCACCGGGCAGATGCGGATGCTGTCAGCCAATCTGGCAAGTATTGCAATGGAGGTTGTATCGTGAAACTGCTGATTGCCGAAGACCACGCGATCTCGCGTCGGGTCCTGGAGCACATGCTCACGAAATCGGGGTACGAAGTAGTGGTGGCCGAAGACGGCAAACAAGCATGGGCAACCTTGCATCAGGAAGAGCCGCCGCGCCTCCTGGTCCTGGACTGGATGATGCCGGGCATGGACGGACTGGAAGTGTGCCGGAAAATCCGCGCCCGCTTCGGCTCGAAATCCACTTACATCATCATGCTCACGTGCAAGGACAAGCCGGAAGACAAAGAAGCCGCCTATGCAGCCGGGGCGGACAACTACATCACCAAGCCCTACAACATTGACGATTTACGCGCTCATCTGAAAGCCGGCAAGCGC
>JANXPR010000382.1 GCA_025357215.1 Acidobacteriaceae bacterium
TGAATTACTCAATTACCAAGTTACCAAATTACTCAATTTAAGGCGCGTGCTTGACTCCCAACTTCGCCGTCCCTATGCTCAGTTCACAGCATGCCCAACGAATCGCAGACTCTTACGGTTGCCGCCACCGGCGCCAGCGGCGTCATCTTTACCAAAGCCCTGCTGCACGCGGCGGAGCAGGACGCGCGCATCGGCGCGGTGAACTTTATCGCGTCTGACAATGCTCTGCGCGTTTTCGCCGAAGAACTGGACATTAAAGGCCGCGCCGACCTCGTGCAAAAGCTGCTGGGTAAGAAGTCCGGCAAGATCCACCAGCAGAATAATGATGACATCGGCGCGAACGTGGCCAGCGGGTCGTACCCTACCGACGCGATGATCATTTTGCCGTGCAGCATGGGCACGTTGGCCGGCATCGCACACGGCATGGCCGCCAACCTGGTACAACGCGCGGCGGACGTTTGCTTGAAGGAAAGACGACAGCTGGTTTTATGCGTTCGCGAGACGCCGCTCAACCTGATCCACATTCGCAACATGGCCGCCGCGGCCGAAGCCGGCGCAACGATTTATCCGCTGATCCCCACGTTTTATAACCATCCGAAAAATTTTGATGCCATGGCCCACCAGTTCGCGTGCCGCGTGCTGGCGTTCATCGGATTGCCGCAGAAAGATGCGTACGTGTGGGGGAAGTAGAAAATCCACCACGGAGACACGGAGGCGCGGAGAAAATGAAGCTTGTTTTGTTCGTCGCTTTGATGACCGGCTTCTTTTCTGCCGCGTGCTCCGCGCAGTCGCTACAGCCCGCCGACCTGATGCAGGCTATGTATTGCGTCACGCATGAACATGGCGGATGGCTCTCCACTGCGCTGGCCAAACAGAAGCAGTGGCCGGTAAGCGCGGCGCATGATCAGATGGGCTACCCGCACCAGGACCGCATCATCCTCGCAGTGTATGAAACTCCCAACCGCGGACAGCTCTTTGACCTGACGATCTGGCCGCGGGCCGGTAAGCGGCTCTTCAAGCTCCAAAACAACGGAAGCTTTGATCTGGAGAAAGGCCGCATCGCATTTGTAATCGAACCGGCGGTGGGTGATGCAATGACCCAGCAGCGGCCGGAGGTATGGGCCCGCGAAGCCATGCGGGGACAACACTTCATGCTGCGGGCATCTGGGATTCCACCCATGGCCAAGCAGGTGCAGTGCACATCGTACAAAACGGAAAAATGAGAGCGGGATGTTTCGGAAGAGGCTAGGTCTTGGCCATCGCAAACGCCTTGGCGACCACGTCCATCGCCAGCTTATCCAGTTTGAACTTTTTCAATTCATTTTCCGTCGCCCATTCTGCGGCCGCGGCATCTCCGCCGACAAGCAGTTCTCCTCCACGCACGCGGCAAAGAAAATCGATCAATACGTAGTGATAGTGGACGCTACCGGCCCCGTTCTGGTCGCGGATAATGCGGTCCAGCACTTCGATCACTTCGCCGGCTTCCACGGTGAGTCCGGTTTCTTCGTGGGCTTCGCGCTGCGTCGCTTCGCGCAACGTCTCGCCGACTTCCACCACGCCTCCGGGTAGCGACCACGAACCTTGCAGCGGCGGGTTGCCGCGTTTGACCAGCAATACGCGCCCCTGATTGATGATCACCGCGCCCACGCCCACGATGGGACGTTCCGGGTATTCGCGCCTCAGATCAGGATTGCGTTTAGTCATTTTGGGCTAGGGTTGGAGCGAGAAGAACGAGCGCGGTTCAACGCCGGTGAACTTCCATCCGTGAGCGCTTCTCTCCGCGATGAACGTTAGCCGTGCGCGTTTGTGGACCGGCAACCCATTGCCGCGGGGATCGGCTTCCATCTCAGCTTCCACAGCGACTCGTTGCCGGCCCGCGTCGCCGGCTTCAATTTCGACGAGGTTCAGGTGCACGCGGACAGATTCCGTCTGGTTGAAGAGTCCGGCGATTTGTTGTCTGAACAGCGGCCCGTTGGTCATCTGAGAAAGATCAAACGCTGCGAGGATTTTCTTTTGGCTGCGGCCTTCAAGGCCTTCACGGACCTGGGCGAGAAGTTGCGATGCCACGGGTGTTGTGAAGCTGGACGGTTTGTCCTGCGCGGAAAAAGAAAGTGGCGCCAACAGAAGGGCACACAGAATCGCGCAGCACAGGACGCGCCTACTTGCCACGTTCGCCGCCTTCGGGGCCGTAGAACACCACCCAGACCGCCAGGTCGCTGGTGAAATCTTCAAAGCGATGTACCTCGCCGGCTGCGGCGAAGAGTACATCACCTGGAGCAAATGGCACGCGCTTGCCTTCATTGAAAAACCATCCGCTGCCGGATACCACCACGTACAGCTCGTCGCGCGTGTGCGGCTGCTGGTTGTCCACGCCGCGAGGAGCGTAGATCTCAACTTGCAGAGTGCCGTACTGGAACAGCGTGGCCCACATGTTCCCTTCCGGACTGGGAATGGCGTTGAGAGCGTCAGCGATCTTCAAGTTTCTCAGGGCCGGATACTCCATGGTGGGTTCCTCGCTTGTTTTCCGCCTGAATGAATGCCGAGCATTTCAGGCCGCAACAATTCTTGCACAGCGCTTGCTTGCATGACTAGAAGGTTCAATCGAGAAGGCTCAACCAATCCGCGATGGGCGGAACAGTTTAAGATGGTGAGCGAAACTCTGGTTTTGAACCTTGAGAACTCCGCTCACTGTGCAACGTCCCCTAAAGGCCCATTTGTCTCTCGTGCTGGTCACCCTGGTGTGGGGGTGCTCGTTTGTGTTGGTCAAGCAGGCGCTGGCAGATTCGTCGCCACTCACGCTCAATGCCGTCCGCATGGCGTTGTCAGCAGTGCTGCTGTCTATTTATTTTCGCCGCAACTTGCTGAAGCTTGACCGCCGCGCTGCTGCGGCTGGATCGATCGTCGGCGTGTTCATGTTTGCGGGTTACGCGTTCCAGACGGAGGGCCTCCGCCTGACCACGGCATCCAAGTCGGCATTTCTTACCGGCGGGTCCACGGTGCTGGTGCCTCTCTTTCTGGTCGTTTTTTGGCGGACCAAAATTCATCGCTGGCGTGTCGTCGGAATTCTCCTCGCACTCTGCGGCTTGTTTCTGATGACCGTGCCAGCTGGTCGCCAGGGCCTGGCTGACTATGCGAATATCAATCTGGGCGACATCCTGACCATTGGCTGCGCCGTGGCGTTCGCCTTCCACATCATTTTCATCGGACGCGCCTCGCAACGGGTCCCTTTTGAGCAGATCGCCGTTGTCCAGCTCATCGTCTCCGCCGGACTCATGTCTATAGCCGCGCCGCTGCTGGAGCATCCTCACCTGCGCCTTTCGCCCGGCGTGGTGGTGGCCATTCTGATCACCGGAATTCTGGGGACGGCGGTGGCGTTTACCGTCCAGGCCTGGGCGCAGCAATTTACTCCGGCCACACACGCCGCCCTGATCTTCAACCTGGAACCGGTGTTTGCGTGGATCGCGTCATTCTTATATCTCCATGAAAGGCTTGGGCTTCGCGCCGGCGCCGGAGCCCTGCTGATCCTGGCCGGTGTGCTGGTTTCTGAGCTGTTGGGAGCGGTGTCCGGTCCTGACCCGGAGCTGGTAAAAGGCTTGTCCGGCGGTTCGACCCCGGCGCCTTGACCGGATAACGCCGAACACAGGTTTCGCGTCTAACCACTGGTAACTCACCATAAACAACTGTTTCGCGCGTCGAGAAGCGTTCCATCTTATAATTTGAATGGTGCTAGTAGCCCGGAGGAAGAATGAATTCCCGCTTTGCCGCATTGATCGCCCGTCTCAGGACCCAGCGCATGCTGTTTACCCTGGCCATATTGTTTACGTTGACCGTGGGCATCCTGATTGGCACCGTGCTGAGCAGCGGCGGAGTAAAAGCCAAGTCCGCCGGGCCAGCTCTTCTCCCCATGCAGTCACCACAACAGTTGGGGAACACTTTCGGCCAGGTGGCCAAAAGCATTGAGCCGGCCGTGGTGAACATCAGCACGGAATCCACTCCGCGCAACCGGCGTAAAACACGCGGCAACCGCAGCCAAGGCAATGACAATGGCGGCAACGATCCATTCCAGGATTTCTTTGAGCGCTTCTTTGGTCCCGGTCAGGGTGGCGGCGGTGACGACGACCAGAGTCCCTACGGACCCGACGGCCAGAGCGGCCGCCAGCGTTCCCTGGGTTCCGGCGTAATTCTGGACACCGACGGTTACATCATCACCAACCTCCACGTGGTCGACAAGGCCGATCGCATCCGCGTCAAGCTCATGGACGATCCGCCGGGCGTGCTGCATGAAGCCAAAGTGATTGGCTCAGACTCCGAAACCGATTTGGCCGTTATCAAGATTGATCCTCCTAAAGACCGTCCGTTGGCGAAAGCCAGCCTGGGCAATTCTGACGCCATGGGCGTGGGCGATTGGGTCCTGGCCGTGGGCAGCCCGTTTGACCTGGAAGAAACCGTGACCGCCGGCATCGTTTCCGCCAAGGGCCGCAACCTGCCGCGTAGCGGAAGACAGTTTCAATCGTTTATCCAGACGGACGCCGCCATCAACCCCGGCAACTCCGGCGGACCGCTGGTGAACATGGCCGCGGAAGTTATCGGCATCAATACCGCCATTTACACGCAGGGCAACGGCTACCAGGGCGTGGGCTTTGCTCTGCCTTCCAACGTGGTCAACAACGTTTACCACCAGTTGAAAGAAGGTAAAGAGCATCGCGTGGAACGCGGATCCATCGGCGTCACCTTCAATCAGGGCACTCCGGCCCTGGCCCGGACGTACGGCGCCAAAGGCGTGACCATCACCGGCGTTACTCCTGGCAGCCCGGCGGAAAGGGCCGGCCTGCAAGCGGAAGACACCATCACCACCATTGACGGCAAGACCATCAAGAACGGAGATGAACTCGTCGGGATCATCTCGGCCATCCGTCCCGGAGGCAAGATCAAGATCGATTACGTCCGCAATGACCAGCAGAAATCCGCCAACGTGGGCGTGGTGGACCGGGCCAAGCTCGTCTCTGACACCAGTGACCCCGCTCAGGAAGTTTCCGATCCGGTAAAGCCGGCATCTTCAAAGCTCGGTGTGACCGTCCATTCTTTGACTGACGATCAAGCCGAACAACTTGGCGTGACCACGCCCCGTGGCGTGGTCGTGGTAGACG
>JANXPR010000224.1 GCA_025357215.1 Acidobacteriaceae bacterium
TGAGAATATTGATCTGGCGCCCAACCCCAGCAAGAAGAACATCCACATTCAGGGCGATACGCGCGCCATTTTCACGCAGATCGGCAAACAGTTTGAGGTTTCCGTGCAGTTTGATTCCGGGCTGAATAGCAAGTTCCTGCACTTTGATCTGGACAACGTTGACTTCTACACGGCCATGTCCATTGCCGGCAAAATGACCAAGACGTTCTGGGCTCCGGTCAGCAGCCGCGAGATCATGGTCGCCACGGACACCGCTGAATTACGCAAGGAATACGAGCGCCTGGTGGTCCGGACGTTTTATGTCAACAACGTGAGCGCGGCCACTGAACTGAGTGACGTGCTCAATATGCTGCGCACGGTGTTTGAATTGCGCTTTGCCGCCATGCAACCCAGCCGCAACACCATTACCCTGCGCGGCCCGCGTGAGGACGTGGAAGCCGCGGCCAGCCTGATTGACAGCTTGATGGACGTGAAACCCGAAATCATGCTGGACATAACCGAATACGAATTTGATGCCGACAAGCTGCGCAAGATGGGATTGACCCTGCCAACGGATTTTCAGGTGTTCAACGTACCGTCAGAAATTCGGCGCGTGCTGGGTGGTGACGCGCAAGCGGTCATTGACCAGCTCAACCGCACGGGCACCATTGATCCCAGCACCATTCCCGCGGGCGACCTGGCCAACCTTCAAGGATCGCCGCTCCTGGCGCCTTTCCTTTTGTTCGGTGGAGGAAACTCTCTTACCGCTATCAGTATTCCGGCGCGCGGCATCAGCGGTCAACTGTCCGCCAGTACTTCCACGGCCACTACCCTGGAACACGTGCAATTGCGCGCCATGGATGGTGAAGCGGCCACGTTCCGTGTTGGATCAAAATTCCCGATCGTTAGCAGCACGTTCAATGCCGTGGCGATCAGCAACAAGGGCGCGGCCCAAGTCAGCTCCACGCCATCGTTTACGTTTACTGACCTCGGCGTCACGCTCAAGACCACGCCGCACTACCACTCGGACGGCACCATCCGCCTGGACATAGATTTTGAAATCCAGGGCCTGGGCGCCACGAGCATCAACAACGTGCCGGAGCTTACCTCGCGGACTTACAAAGGCAACATCACGGTGCGCGAAGGCGAGACCTCTGTGGTCGCCGGCATGATCACCGATTCCGAGTTGCGCTCCTCGTCCGGCTACCCGCTGCTCGGCCAGATACCGTTCCTGCGCGGCATCATTAGTCCCAACTCCAAGGACCGCGCCCACAACGAAATCCTGATCGTCGTAACGCCACGCGTCATCCGTAAGCCCTTCCATGACAAAGGCAGTTCAGCCTTCTGGAACCTCAGCCACTAAAGAATTGTCCCGGCTGCTTTGCCCTTCCTGCGTTGCTTAACTAGTAAGAAATCTTGCCCTGTTTCCCATCGCCGGATCACCTGATTAATTGCCTTGCTAAAAACTTCCGAAATTGCAATAAATTTCCGTCACACTCGGCCCTGATCCTGCACTACTAGAAAGCGTGGCCCATGCGTGAACCTCAACAATCCAAGGATTCCTCTTCCAGCGCGGCATCAACCGGCGCCGGCGCCGGCGCCAGCGCCGGCTTCTATCTCCGGCTGCGGACGAAAATCTGGATTTTGGCGGTTTGCATCACGCTGATGATCGCGGCATCGGTTTTTGCCGTACTGCAACCGTTGAATCCTGACCCCAGCGAAAACGAGAAGGAGCATTTCACTTGGTTCCGATACCCCGATGAGACCAACCCGTATGCGCGTCTACAAGCTGTCCATTGCGCGTCGGATGGCTCCAAGGACTACGGGTGCCGCCTGAACAGCGTGGCCGTGAACGGCACTGGCAACCTGCCGGAAGTCTGGGCCGTGGGAAACGTTGGACTGGTTCTGCATCGCTCCGCTGGACAGACCAAATGGGAACAGCTGACGATCACCGCGAAATCTGAGGTCCCTGCCGGCCCGTCTCCTACTCCGACGCCTGCGCCGACTCCCACCGCTACACCCATTCCAGCCAAACCAGCCCGGCCCACGCCGACACCACGGACAAGCTCTGTCGCTCTACCCACTCCGACGCCAACTCCCACCACAACACCCAGTCCCACGGCCACTCCAACTCCCACCACGGCACAGATGGTCAATGTGCCGAACCTGATCGGACACCCTTACTCTGAAGCGGTAAACATGCTCGAGAAGAGTCAGCTTCGACTCGGCACGGTACAGAACGAAAGCGATAAGAATTCCAATTCCCCAGCGCAGCAGGGTCCTCCTCCGGACCTGCGCGTCATCCAGCAAACTCCACCGCCGGGAACAGCGGTGTTGCCCGGGACAGCAGTCAACGTCACGCTGGGCGTTCCACCCAAAGCCAAGGTCAGTCTCCTGGACACGTTGTTTCCCACGGTCTACGCTTCGGCGCCGGACAAGCAACCGCGGCGTGTCGTTACACCCTCGCGCGTTCCTGTTAGGACCACTGTCCCGCCAACCGCCGGCATGCGATCGGCGAGTGCGGGTCGTACAGCACCTCAGCCAGTTCCGGCCTTTCCAGTGACTGAAGACGACCTATTTACGTCGGGTGCGCTTCACCTCCATGCCTTGTTCTGGGCCGTAGCGGGCGCATTTACGAGATATCCACCGGTAATGAATGGGCGTATACGCTGGCCACATTCGGTGATCCGTCCGGCGCGCCTTTGCAAGACTTCTCTCTTGTGAATGCCATGGATGCGGACAACCTGATTGGCAAATCAGGAAGCACGGTGTTTCGCTGCACCGCTTCGGAGAACCCGCGCGTACAGTACGAATGCGTCCCCGATGCGGCCCTCATTCCAACTACCGACAATCTTCTAAGAACAACTTTTTCCAATGGCCAAACCGGAGAGTTCTTCCGCTTCAGTCTTGACAACTTTCATGGCGTAAAGCTGTTGCTCAGCACCAACGGCAGCATTGAAAAACTCAAACCGAATGAAGGCGCCGATACGGCCAGGACCATCCCTAGTAACACCACGGCTACGCTTCGCGCTTACGCATTTGCCGCCGAGACTTACGGTTTCATCGTTGGAGACCAGGGCATTATTCTCAGTTCCAACGACGGTGGCAACACCTGGCGGCATGAAACCCAAGGTCTAGAAGGCGCGGCGCCCAATCGTCGTTTTCCTGCCGGATGGTACTGGGTCTCGGCTTTTCTGTTGATTCTCGCCTGCACCGTCGTGGTGGCGGCTCCCGGCCCGCCTCCGGTTACGGAAGCCTCCGTCGCCGACTGGGCCGTCACTGACGCGCCGCTCAAACCCGGTGATCTGGATTCGCTGGACTACACTCCCATGGCCCTCGGCCTCTCGCGTTTCATCCGCAACGTGAAGACGCAGCCGCCTGTGACCATTGCCATTGAAGGAGAGTGGGGAGAAGGCAAGAGTTCTGTCATGGCCTTGCTGCAAGGTGACTTGCAGAAATCGCGCTTCCGGCCCGTATGGTTCAACGCGTGGCACCATCAAAGCGAAGACCAGTTGCTGGCCGCGTTGCTGGAACACATCAAGGGCCAGGCCATTCCGCCGTGGTGGCACATTGACAATTGGATCTTCCGTGCTCGCCTGCTCGCAATCCGCTTTGGCAACAAATGGCCTCTGGCCTTCCTGTTGGTGGTGGCCGTGGGTGGCGGCGTCACCTTTGAACTCACCCGCCACGGCCTGCACACCGATGACTTTGTTCAATTCGGAAAGGACGTCGTGCTCCTGGTGAAGTTCTTCTTGCCCTGGTCGCAACAGTCCACCCTGCCCACGGACCTCGGACATTTTGGACTGGTGGCCACGATTCTAGCCGCGTTTGCAGCCATCTTCAAAAAAGGCCAGGCGTTTGGCATTGATCCCTCCAAACTCGTCGACAACATGCGTGACGCCGCCACGATCAAGGACGTAAAGCCCGAACCCGGAATCCGCCGCCAGTTTGCCCACGAATTTGGCGACCTGTGTCAGGCCTGGTCCTGGGGTAGCCGCCGCGTCATCATTTTTATTGACGATCTTGACCGTTGCCGTCCGGAGAGCGTGGTCACCATTCTGGAATCCATCAACTTCCTCACCACCGCCGGCGACTGTATCATCGTACTGGGCATGGCGCAGAACCAGGTCACGCATTGCGTTGGTCTCGGCTTCAAGGACATCGCCCAGACCCAGGCAGCCTATGTGGGCGGCGGCAACACCGAACAGGAAAAAGCCGTGGCCCGCTTCAAGTACGGCGAGTTTTACATCCGGAAGCTGGTCAACATTGTTGCGCCATTACCCAAAACCGACGCTGAAAAACGCCGGCTCATGCTGGAAGTCCGGGCCAGGGAAACGCACAGGAAAGAAGAAGAGAAAAAGACCCTGGAGAATTCCGGCTGGCGCGTACACCTGTGGGCGAGTCTAAGCCAGACGGCGCAAATCGCTTTCATGGCGGCTCCCGTCGTCGCTCTGTTGACGGTGGTGGCCGTCTCCGTGCTCATCGGCTACAACACAGGAACGGATGCGCGGAAATACGATGATCTGGCCCGGCAAGTTGCCGCACAGAACGCTCTTGCCGCCAAGTCATCGCCAGCCGTAGCGCAGCCCACGCCAAAACCCAGCCCCGCGCCTTTACCGGGACCGCGCGCCAAAAACGAGATCGCGCAGCCGCTCGCTTACAACCGTCCCACAGCACAGCCCGCCGCTCTTTCCGCGCCTGACAGCAGCGCTGGCGGCGTGTGGTCGTCGTATGCTGTCGACGGCCTCTTCCTGTTGATCTTGTTTGGAATTTTGGGCTACGAACTTTCCGCCCGCACCAACCAGGACGCACAGAACTCGCCGGAATTCGAAGAATCGTTGAAACTGTGGGGAGGCTACATCGCGAGCGTTTGCGATACGCCGCGGGAAATCAAACGCGCGCTCAACGATCTGCGCTATCAGGCCATGATGCGGCGCAAGAGTGCCTCCAGCGCCACACGTGGCGAACGCATGGCCCGCATTCTGCGCCAGGCGATCACCGGAGAAATCAACCCCGTGCCCGCTATCGCCAGCGTGGATGAAGCCGCGCTTCCTCCGCTCAAGGCTGCGGCGCTGGCTAACATGACCACGGACCAGTGGGATGACTTTCTTGACCCGGACAACCTTACTCCCAGCGGCGGAGCGGCAATCCACGTTCTAACCGATATCAAGGCCAAACACATAAAGCAGTTTGGGCGTTGGATCAAAGAGCCCTTGCCGGAAACGCCGGAACAAAATCAGAGAGCAAACCCGCCCGGCCCCACCCGCCAGGCCTGATTCGCCCACGCTACTTCCCTGCGTGATCAATCTCAAACTGCACCAGGTTCTTGAGTTGATCGTAAGGAATGCCGGCAATCGCGAGCACGGCGCGTCCGTTGATGAAAACCGTGGGCGTGGAATTAACATCCACGGTTTGTCCCAGGTCCAGGGATTTCTGGACCCGGGCCTGGGCCTCCTTGGACTCCGTGCACGCGGCAATCTTGCTGGCGTCCAGGCCCGCTGCTGTTGCCAGTTCCTTCAGTTTCTCGTCCGCCGTGGCCAGCGCAATGCCGCCCTGGTTTTCAAAGATCGAGCCAATGTATTTCCAGAACAAGGCCGGGTCGCTATGTCCGGCGCAGTCAGCGTACAGCGCGCCCTTCATGGCCCAGGGATGCAAGGTGGCTGGGAGAGGAAACTGCTGGAACGTAATGCGGACCTTTGGGAAGTCAGCAGCCAGCTTTTCGATGATGGGCGCGGCGGACTTGCAATGCGGACATTGCATATCGCTGAACTCCACGATCTCGATCACCGGAGTCTTGGAGCCCAAGGTTGGTCCGTCAGCAGCGCGCAGCTTTTGCCGCGTGGCGGCAAACGGATTGTCTCCAAAAGGTATGGCCTGTCCCGGGATCGCCATCTGATCTTTTTGGGAAAAATAAATGTGCTGCGCCGGCTGCTTGTTAATGGAAACAAGAACGTCAGCCAGTCCGCCAATGGGCGAAGCCTTAATCTCAACAATGTTCCACGAGAGGGCCGGATCGTAGCCTAGAGTGCGCTGCATGGCTGAGTTCACTTGCTCCTGCGTTGGCAGGGCGGACGCGGAGCCAGACGCCGGTTTGCTGGCCGGTCCCGTCTTCGTGCCGGTGGCCTGCGCTGACGCCTGGACGCAGGCACCCAGTGTGAGCGCCGCAAGTGTGATGACAACAATTTTGAGTTTCATCGTGATGAATTTTTCCCTTTGATGTTCAGTTAAATGTTCAGTTTAAATGTTCAGTTTAATTTTCAGATGGCCGGGAGTCACTTCCCGGCGTGTTCAATCTCATACTGCACCAGCGCTTTCAACTGCTCATACGGAGCGCCGGGCAAACCTTCAATCAAGTGGCCATTCACGTAAACTGACGGTGTACCACTCACTCCCAGCGAATCGCCCAGCGCCATGGAGCGTTTCACGCGGTCTTGCGTCTGCGGTAACGCCGCGCATGCAGACAGCTTCGATGCGTCCAATCCGGCTTCGGCCGCGAGTTCCTTCAGCTTTTCGTCTGCCGTAGCCAGCGCAATGCCGCCCTGATTCTCATAGACGGCAGCGACGTATTTCCAGGCCGCCCCTTTGTCCATACGTCCAGCACAGTCGGCAAGAACTGCAGCCTTCATGGCCCAGGGGTGCTGCGGCAAAGGATATTGTTGGAAGATAATCTTTGCCTGCGGAAAATCTGCCGCCAGCTTCTCCATGTCCGGCTGGGCTTGTTTGCAAACTGGACACTGCAGATCACCAAACTCCACTATCACGACGACCGGTTTCTCCGGACCTCGCGCCAGCCCGTTTGCGGCTTCCAGCTTGTGCCGGTTGGCTGCGAAGGGGTCCTTGCCAAACGGCATAGCGTCACCGTTGATGGCGTAGAGCCGGTCCGCAGTGATGTAAAAGTGCTGGAACTCTTCTTTGAGCTTCAGAAAGACTTCCGTCATCCCCGGGACCGCCGACTTGCGAATCAGAAAAATCTTCCATTGGATGGACGGATCGTATCCGTAAACGCGATGCATCACCGCATCTACTTCTTCCACCGTCATCAGCTTGGCCGGCGCCAGCCCGGCAGGCTTGCGGGCGGCGGGCTTCTGCGCCTGGAGACAGATAACTGACAAGGACAGTACGCTCGCTAGCGCCAGGATCTTGATGTTCATCTTAGATCTCCGATTTTTGTGCGATGGGGAACCTGCGTCCGAACCCGAAAGCCTTGGGCGTGATTTTAATGCCCGGCGCGGCCTGCTGGCGTTTGTATTCACTGCGCTCAATCATGCGGATCACGTCGCGCACCAGCTTGGGATCATAACCGCGGTCCTGCGCAATCTGTTCGGCCGTGCGATAGTCCTCAATGTAGTCTTCCAGAATATTGTCCAGGACTTCGTACGGCGGCAGCGAATCACTATCTAGTTGTCCAGGGCGCAACTCGGCGGACGGCGGCTTATCAATCGTAGATTGCGGAATCACCGGCTTGATTGAGTTCGCATAGCGGCTAAGACGGTAGACCATGGTTTTGGGGACATCGGAAATTACGCCCAGACCGCCCACCATGTCGCCGTAGAGCGTGCAGTAGCCCACGCCTAGTTCGCTCTTGTTGCCCGTGGTGAGCACCAGGTGTCCGAACTTGTTGGACATAGCCATAACAATGTTGCCGCGGATGCGCGATTGTACGTTCTGTTCCGCCACGCTTTCCGGCATTCCGGCAAACATCGGCGCCAGCGCCTTGCGGTAGGAATCAAAAATCCCGGCTATGGGCACCAGTTCGAAACGGATCTTCAAATTAGCGGCCAGCTGGCGTGCATCGTCCACGCTGCCCGCGGACGAATACTGGCTGGGCATGCCCACGCCAATAATGTTTTCCGCGCCGAGCGCGTCCACGGCAATGGCCGCGGTAAGAGCGGAATCGATGCCGCCGCTCAGCGCGATGATCGCCTTGGAAAAACCGCACTTGCGGACGTAATCCCGTGTCCCCAACACCAGCGCCGCGTATACGCTGGCTTCATCGCCTTCCAGCTGGGGATGCATGTCGCCTTGCAGCGTCTCAGTATCGAAGACGATCAGGTCTTCTTCAAAAGACTTGGCGCGGGCAACAATGCGACCATCCGGAGCAATAACATGACTCGATCCGTCAAACACCAGACTGTCATTGCCTCCCACCTGGTTCACGAACAGCACGGAAACTTTGTTGTCGCGCGCGACGGTCTCCAGCATCTTGCTGCGCAGTTCGCGCTTGCCCATGTGAAAGGGCGACGCGGAAATATTCACCACCAGGTTGCCGCCGGCGTGCAACAACTCATCCAAGGGATCGACGCTGTAAAGCCTCCGGTGCCAGAAATGTTTGTCGTTCCATGCGTCTTCGCAAATCGTCAACGCCAATTGCTTGCCGTCAAACGGATAGAGTTGCTGCGACGTGGCGGCGTCAAAGTAGCGCGCTTCATCAAACACGTCATAGGTGGGCAGAAGCATCTTGGACTGCACAAACTGCACTTTGCCGTCGCGCAGTACGGCTGCTGAATTCATCACGGACCGGCCCGTTTCCACCTTGGCCGGAGAAACATATCCGCAGACCACGGTGATTTCCGGCACGGCTTTGGCAATCTCACACACCACTTGCTGGCTGCGCGCCACAAAGGCAGGTTTTTCCAGAAGGTCTCGCGGAGGATAGCCGCATACCGCCAGTTCCGGGAACAGGACCATGGACGCGCCACGAGCGTGCGCCTGACGGGCAAATTCTATGATCTTTTGGGAATTGCCGCTGAAATCGCCGATGGTAGGGTTGATCTGCCCGAGCGCAATCTTCACATATTTAGTGTAAACCGCGCGCGAACTCCTCGTCAGCCCCCTGGCGCAGGCGCGACTTGACTTAGGCTTTCTGCCTATTCAACCGGCGGTTTTTTTGCATCCGGAGGTGGCGGAGTCGGATCCGGCTTGCCCGAACCCGTGGTACCCCATTGCGGCTCGTCCGGGTGCCCTTGCTGCCCTTGAACGTTGACCGGTGAAGCCAGACGTATCGTCGTATCCGCGTCCTCGTCAGCGCGCTTCAAGGTAGGCCTATGCGTGGGTTGTGGGGCCTCTGCGGCTTCCTTAGCTTTGTCCTGCGGCGAGGCGCTGGCGCTGAGAGATGCCAGCGAGGTCACGCCGTCTCTAACGTCCACTTCTTTCTCGTTCTTTACAATGATCTGGCCGCCGACCTTCGCCGTCTTCACCTGGATCACTTCATCGCCATTGAAGCGGACAAAGACCACGTCCTGCGGCGGCGTGCCGTAAATCCATTCTTCGTACTCTTTGCCCTTTTCGTCTTTTTCCCGCGTCTTCTGCGGAGCGCGGTCCTTGGCCATGACCACCATTTCTTTGTTCATTCCCACCAGCACTTCATGGGCTTTGATGGCGTCGCGGACTTTGGGTGGCAACGTTTCCACAAACACCTGGGCCGCTGAC
>JANXPR010000389.1 GCA_025357215.1 Acidobacteriaceae bacterium
CCGCTTGAGGTCATCGCACGCGCGGGAATTGTTTCGCACCCGGGGCAAGCCGCTCGGCGCGCAAGTCGGCCTCTCTTTATTCATGTCGCTACGCTCCAAACCCGCTTGAGGTCATCGCACGCGCGGGAATTGTTTCGCACCCGGGGCAAGCCGCTCGGCGCGCAAGTCGGCCTCGCGGCTTCACGTACGCTTTTCGGCCAAAAGCCGATTGCCATTTGGCAATTGCTTATCGCACAATGATCCCAACCACAATGCACAAAACCAAATACACCTTTCTTATAGCGCTGTTACTGGCGGCGGGGACGATGTCACGAGCGCAACTCACTGATCCGGCGTCGCTACAGACTTGCTCCGCCGTAAAAGAAGTTCAGTTGCCGGCGGAAGACCGTCCGTCCGCGGAAGAAGCCAAGGAAATGACGAAGTGCGTTTCCGAGAGCCTGTATTACGGATACGGCAAACAAGCGGACTATGTGGCGGCCCGCAAGTGCGCCTACCTGGAGCTGGATCGCGACCTAAAAGACAAGGCATTTTCCGGGAAGACGATCCTGATGATGGTGTATGCCAACGGAAAAGGCGCAGAGCGGAAGCTGGACGTGGCGTTGAAACTGGCGTGCGAAGTGGAAGGCTCTCCGGGCGACTGGGCCGGGCGGATTCGTCAACTGGACATGATGAGAAAAGCGGCGCCGTCGGCACCGTCCAACAACTTCGGAATTTGCGACCACAGCAGCGGTCCTTATTGGTATGCGCAATGCGCGATCCAAGGGGACAAAGCCGACAAGATTGAAAGAGATCAAAGGCTGGAGACGATCCAGCGCAAGTGGGACGGCGAGGAAAAACGAGCCTTCCGGTCATTGCGCGCGGCGGCGAACCGCTACTTCAAACTGCGCGCCACCAAAGAGACAGACTTGACCGTGACGTTTGAAGTCCAGGAAATCGCGCTGCTGGAAAACACGTTCATCGAGATGGTAGACCAGGTAGAGCGCGGCGAGACCCCTGACTTTAAGGAGGCCGACCTGCGCCTGGCCGAAGGCGACTTGAACGGAGCGTTCGCGCATACGCAAAGCGGCAAAACAACGCACTGGGGAACGGTGACACCAGATGAAGTCAAGAACACACAGTTGGCGTGGACGGCGTACCGCGATGCGTGGATCAATTTTGGGAAAGTGAAATATCCGAAAGTAACGGAAGTGAGCTGGAAGACGTGGATCGACAAACAACGGCGAGAGCTGTTGGAAAAGTTTATGCACTAGGGCTTTACCACTGATTTACACAGATGACACAGATTTGAAAAAGGCCAAAGCGTTGAACCGCAGAGAACGCAGAGAAAAAGGTTTACGGCTGATGAAAAAGCAGATTCCTCGCTTTGCTCGGAATGACAAGGGTTAAAAGGGCTGATGACGGTCACTGTGAGAATGGAGTTGCTTTCGCTTTAGTTTTGCTGTATAATGGGACTTCTGGGCAGAGGATTTTGGTGGGGCGGGCAAAAGTTGTTCCCCACTGAAGCCCAAAGACAATTCGAGTTTGGAACGGCGCAACGGGCGGTTGGCTTGTTGCGCCGTTTTCTTTTTCCGGGCGGAGAGAGAAGACAATCGTTATGGATGAAGAAAGACAAAACAACTTTCACCGCGGAGACGCGGAGGCGCGGAGAACAGCACCAGATTTCAGGGCAGAGGCCGGAGAGAATCCATCGAAACCCCGAAGCGCACAGGCAAGAGTGCCTGTGCCAAACGGTTCTGGCGAGTCGAACGGACTCGATACGGCTGCCAGTTCCGGAGCACAGCCGGGGGCGGCTGTGCCACACGAGTGTGGTGGCGAAGAAAGCCTGCCAATCGCAAACGATCTTTCTACGCAGCCGGGGGCGGCTGCGCTCCACACTTCACAACAAGATGAGAACCTGGTGGAAATGGTGACGGCGGACTACAAGACAGTGAAGGTGGCGTGGCACGAAGTGCATAATCTGAACGAGCGGCTGCGCAAGAAGTTGGGCGTTCCTCCGGAGTGGGCCACGGAGGAAGAGAAGATCGCGTTCCACGAGCAACAACTTGCGTTGTTGAAGAAAGCCGATGAGGCTCCGCGATGCGATCATGTGCGGGCGGATGGAACGCGCTGCCAGGGGCCGAAGCTGAGATCGGGTAAGAAATGCTATGCGCACGCGCAGATGGAAGCGGCAAGACCGCAAACGTTGCGGCTACCCCCACTGGAAGATGCCAATAGCGTGGTACTGGCGGTGATGGAAATCCAGCGGGCATTGCTGGATGGGGAAATCAGCCAGAAGACAGCAGGGTTGCTGCTGTACAGCGTCCAGATTGGGGCGTGGGCGGTGCGGCATGCGACGTTCCGGGAGACGGAGCCGGGGGAGATGGTGAGGACGGCAAGATTGCCAAAATCGCCGGAATTGCCAAGATTGCCAAAAGTGAACCCCGATGATCGCGAATCGCGAGTGATCGGCAAAGGAGGACCAATCCACCACGGAGACACGGAGGCACGGAGAACTAACGAGCAATTGCCAAATAGCAATTGGCAATTGGCAATTGGTAGAAAAACCTGAACCACAGAGAGACCTAGACACAGACAGAAGAGCACAGGCAAGAGTGCCTGTGCCACACGAGTTTGGAAGCGAAAGCGGCTTGGCCATTGCGGGTGGTCTTGTCACGCAGCCGAGGGCGGCGCTCCACACTTGTTCAGAAAACGTCGGGGAACCCGGTGCTGTGCCACACGAGTTTGGTGGCGAAAGCAGCTTGGTCATTGCGGGAGGTCTTGCTACACAGCCGAGGGCGGCTGTGCCACACGAGTTTGGTAGCGAAAGCAGCGTGGCCATTGCAGGTGGTCTCGCTACACAGCCGAGGGCGGCTGTGCCACACGAAGGCCCAACGCTAGTTACGAGCGGCTCTCGCTTATGGCTAAATGCTAACGGCTTTCTTGAATCCGCGTCCTTTACAATGTCCAGTTTGTGATTTTCAGAGGAGAAACTTCTATGCGTAGTCATACCCTGAGGCTGTTCGGAATGTTACTGATCTCGGCAGTCATGTTGGCGCAAGGCGCGCCGAAAGCTGACCAAAAACCGGCAGCTACGGAAAAGAAGGCAGCGACCAAGGCGCCGCAACCCAAAACCATGAAAGCCCCTGCGCCCAGGTTCGATATCGCCAACGTCGACAAAACGCTTGATCCCTGCACGGATTTTTACGCGTTTGCCTGCAACAAATGGATGAAGAACAACCCCATCCCGGCGGACTATCCCAGCTGGCAGAGCTTTGGTGAGGTGTACGAGTACAACCTGGGCGTGCTGCACACTGTCCTGGACAAATACAGCGCCAACGATCCCAAGCGTACGGTGGTGCAACAGAAGATCGGTGACTACTACGCCTCATGCATGGACGAAGCTGCCGCCAACAAAGCCGGCCACAAGCCGTTGCAACCGGAACTGGACCGCATTGCCGCGTTAAAAGACAAAACACAGATGATGGAGCTGATTGCCCACGAAGCTCTGATCGGGCCGAATCCCATCTTTGGGTTCAATTCCGGCGCGGACTTCCATAACTCTGACATGACGGTGGCCAACATTGACCAGGCTGGAATCACGCTGCCGGACCGCGACTACTACCTGAAGGACGATCCCGACATGGTGGCGATCCGCAAAAGCTATGTTGAGCACGTGGCGAAAATGTTTGCCTTGCTGGGCCAGACGCCGGAGCAAGCAGCGAAAAGCGCAGCCACGATGATGCAAATTGAAACCGAGCTGGCCAAAGCCGCCATGGACCGCACGCTACGCCGCGATCCTAAGAATATTGATCACAAATTGGCATTAACGGACATGGAGGGCGACGCGTCCAACTTCCATCTGCGCAAGTATTTTGCCGCCACCGGCGCGCCGCAGTTCAAGGAACTCAACGTTGCCAATCCGGATTTCTTCAAGCAGGTGAACGGACTGATTGACGCCACGCCTCTTGATTCCTGGAAGACTTATCTCACATGGCAGATGTTGAACAACGCGGCAACGTGGCTGTCTGACAACTTTGTCCAGGAAGATTTTAAGTTCGTCCAGCAGTTCACCGGGCAGAAAGAGTTGGCTCCGCGTTGGAAACGTTGCATCAACGCCACGGACGGCGCGCTGGGTGAAGCTCTGGGCCAACCATACGTGGACGAGACCTTTGGTAAGGACGGCAAGGCGCGCATGCTCAAGATGGTGGATGCGCTGGAAAACTCGCTGCACACAGACATCAACGGGTTGCCGTGGATGACGGAAGCCACCAAGAAGGAAGCGGCCGTTAAGCTGGCCGCCATCCGCAACAAGATTGGCTATCCCGACAAATGGCGCGACTACAGCAAGCTCTCCATCACCCGCGGAGACTTTCTCGCCAACCTGCAACACGCCACCGAGTTTGAAAGCAACCGCCAGATCCAAAAAATCGGCCTGCCGGTGGATAGGAACGAGTTCGGCATGTCGCCACCCACGGTGAACGCTTATTACAGTGGCGACAAAAATGAAATCGTGTTCCCCGCCGGAATTTTGCAGCCACCGTTCTTCGACAAAACCATGGACGACGCCATCAACTTTGGCGGCATCGGCCTGGTGAT
>JANXPR010000393.1 GCA_025357215.1 Acidobacteriaceae bacterium
CAGTTCAGCAACGGCTGCGGCTGAGCGGGCTTCCAGTTCCGAGCAACGCTCCAGGTTGGCGGAACGGCGCCCAGTGGCGCGTTCGGTTTCAAGAGCCAGAGCGGTGATGGCTTGGGTGTTGTGCGCGATCTCGTTTTCAATGGCGTATCCGCGCTGCGTGCGCTCGGAGTGTTCCGTTTCTTTTACGTTGACGGATTCCTGCCGCTGGCGGATTTCGTCGCCAATGCTGACAAGTCCGGCTTGCAGATCGTTTTCTTCGCGGCCCATCTGAGCAAAGCGGCTGGCCAGAACGGTGCGCAGCTTTTCGCGCATTTCATCACGCAGGCGGCCATAGCGTTCGGCCTTGGACGCCTGGCGCTTCAGCGAATTCATCTGCCGCGTGACTTCATCAAAAATGTCATTGATGCGGGCGAGATTGAGACGCGACTGTTCCAGCCGCGCTTCGGCCAGACGCTTCTTGGTTTTGAACTTGGTGATGCCCGCGGCTTCTTCAATGATCGCGCGGCGATCATGCGGTTTGCTGCTCAGGATCTGGCCAATGCGTCCTTGCTCAATGATGGCATAGGATTCGGGGCCGAGGCCGGTGCCCATAAAGATGTCCTGAATGTCACGCAGGCGGCACAGTTTGCCGTTGAGCAGGTATTCGCTTTCACCCGTGCGGAACAAGCGGCGGGTGACCATGATTTCGCCTTTGGCAAAATGCGTGGCTTTGAATTTTCGGCGGCGGATTTTTAATACGACCGAGTCTGGCGCGTTGACGGTGGCTTCCGCGTTGGGTTCGGTGGAAGAAATTTCGGCAGATGGATTTGCTTCGCCTGTAACTTCTGCAGCTTGAATGTCTGTGTTCGGCGCATCGGCCACTTGATTTTCTACGACGTGTCCTTCGCCGGCCGCAGCGTGTTCCGTCTGGCCGTGTTGTCCTTCAAGGGCCCCTTCTTCGGCGGCATCTTCTACCTGCTCGGCCCAATCGAGCGGTCCGGGCTGGACTTCAGCAATGGCGGCTTCAGTGGCGTCAGCGGCAACGGCGCGCGTTTCGGCTTCGTCCCAGTCGTCGTCATTACTAGAACCCCCAGGCAGCTCATTCTGGATATCAATTTCCGGTTCGCTACTGATCCTACCTTCGTATTGCTCGGGATCGACCAGCGTCAGCGAGACTTCAGCCATGCCGGTGGGCTTGCGGTCACGAGTGCCGGCAAAGATCACGTCTTCCATGCGCACGCCGCGCAGGCTCTTGGCGGACTGTTCGCCCAGCACCCAGGAGATGGAGTCAGCGATATTGGATTTTCCACAACCGTTCGGGCCCACAACCGCGGCAATGCCTTCGCCCGGGAATTTTAGTTCCGTGCGATCACAGAAGGATTTGAATCCAAGTATTTGTAGTTTCTTAAGCTTGAGCAACTTACAACTCCTTCAGGGATAGGCCAATCGTACCCCGGCTTTGCGCAGGGATGGTAGCGATTTAACTCCTGGTCGTTGGGCTGGAGGACACGACCTATGGCTTGAAGTTAATGTACCCACTGGGATATCCACGGTCAAGGACGCAGCCCCAATATGTTGTGGATATCTCGCCGAATACCCTGCCTGTTGCACTGCCTGTGCATGAATTGGCCGAACCACACCGGTGAGGTCGAAAAGAGGACGGGGAATACCGCGAGAGCTAGCCTAACTGTAGCGCGATTGGTGCACCGGGAGCAAGACAGCAGACAGAGAAATATGGACAGGCAGCAACCGGAACGTAAGAATTAAGCAGATAAGATCCCGATATGTTCAGTAATGAATTTTCACAAATTGCCGATGGAACGAGGTTGTGCCGTCTGCTGGTGCTTCCAGCGAGGTTGTATGCCCTTACGGCAATTTATCCGGGAGAAGCAACAAAAACTTATTCATGAAGAGAGCCTTTCATCTTTTTCGCACACGGATAGCCGTGAAATTTATTCTGACCACATCACTGCTTGTGGTCCTTGTACTTGGTTTTTGTGGCTGGCTTGCCGCCTGGTATATCGATCATGAAGTCTCAAGCCGCGCCGAAAGCGAAGCCGCGCTGCAAGCGGACCATATTGTTGCCACCCTGGACGTGATCAACAACCTTTCCGTGGAAAAGCTGCACTCAATGGTGCGGTTGATGCAGGATAGTGCCGACAAGGTTGGAGAAGTCTCCGTCGGGGCGCCAGTCCGGTTGAATGCGGACACTGTTCCCGACCTGCAATTCGGCAAGACTTCACAGGTCGGCAACTTTGCTCTAGTGGACCACGTGAAGGCGATCGCCGGCGGAACAGCCACCCTGTTCGTACGCCGCAATGACGATTTTGTGCGCGTTTCCACCAACGTGATGAAGGCCGATGGCACGCGCGCCGTGGGTACCGTGCTTGATCCCAGTGGTCCCGCCATGGCGGCCATGCGCAAAGGCGAAGCGTACTACGGCGTGGCAGAAATCCTGGGAAACGCGTACGTTACCGCGTACGAGCCGATGCAGGACCGCTCCGGGAAGACCATTGGTGTCTGGTTCGCCGGAGTCCCGCTCTCGGCGTTGCAAGGCGTGGGACAGTCAATTCAGAAAAGCAAAGTCTTACAGCACGGATACGTTGCGCTGGTGGACGGAAAAGGACGGCCTGTCTTTTATTCCGACTCGGCAACGAAAGAACAAGTAGAGCAACAGTTAAAAAGCCAGGCCGCGGGCTGGGTGATGACCACAAAATCTTTCGGGCCGTGGAAGTATTCAGTGGTGGCCGCGTATCCCAGAAGTGACGTCCAGACAAAGTTGAATGCGCTGAAACTATGGGTTCTTGCCGGCTGTGTGGTGGCGGCGGGCCTGCTGGGAGCCGCCGTCTACTGGCTGGTTCGCCGTGTGCTAGCGAAGCCATTAAGTGAGGTCACCCGCGTCGCCGAACGTGTGGCTTTGGGCGACATGGAGCAGATCATTCACTACCAATCCGAAGACGAGATCGGCACACTGGCCCAGTCTTTTCGAGCGGTGATTGAATACAACCGTGCGATCGCCGCCGCGTGCGAAGCGCTCGGTCGCGGAGACTTGACGATCAGCGTGACTCCTAAATCAGAACAAGACCTGCTGGCCAGGAACTTTGATCACGCCGTGGATGCGATCCGCAGCACGATTCAGGAGATTGCGGAAAGCTCCGGCAGCCTGTCGTCGGCTTCAGAAGAACTTTCGGCGACGTCAGCGCAGATGAGCTCGAACGCGGAAGAAACAGCGAACCAGGCCAGCACGGTGTCCACGGCTGCCGAGGAAGTCGCGGTCAACGTATCGACGGTGGTGAGCGGATCGACGCAACTAACGGCCAGCATACGCGAGATCGCCGACAATGCTCACGAAGCCGCCAAAGTGGCGGGCCACGGGGTGAAGGTGGCAGAATCCGCAAACCAGAAAGTGGGCAAATTGGGCGCAAGCAGCCGGGAGATTGGCGATGTGGTCAAAACCATCACGTCGATTGCCAGCCAAACACACTTGCTGGCGCTCAATGCCACCATTGAGGCGGCTCGCGCCGGTGAGGCGGGCAAGGGATTTGCGGTGGTGGCGAATGAAGTAAAGGAACTGGCCAAGGCAACGGCCAAGGCCACGGAAGATATTAGCCGGAAGATTGTAGCGATTCAGGGAGATACCGTAGGCGCCATTGATGGCATTGCCGAAATCAGCCGCATCATTTCCCAGATCAATGATTTCCAGAACACCATTGCGTCGGCGGTTGAGGAGCAAACCGCTACCACCAACGAGATCAGCCGGAGCGTGAACGTTATGGCCACCGGAAACCAGGAAATCGCACGCAACATTTCAGGAGTGGCAGTGGCAGCCAAGAGCACCACGGAGGGTGCGGAGTACACCCAAAAAGCGGCCGGTGAACTGGCCCGGTTGGCGACAGGCTTGCAAAACATGGTCCGCCAGTTTGACTACGGCAAGGAAGAGCCAAGCCATGGGCGAGATGGGGACGCATCGGTGAAAGCGAAGAAGCAAGGTCATGCAGGCGGGTTTGAGGCGGGCAAGGCGAATCGACAAAAGGCGGCGCAGACGATTCAGTGAGAGGGGAAAGTGGCCTGACCTGCCGCTAGGTTGTCGCCAATTGAAGTCCGTTGGCGAGCGACTCTGTGGCCGCGTATTCAAGATGGAGAACGCGCCGGGGCGTTTCTGACCGCGATTTTGAACTTGCATGGATGATCAGCGGGCGCATCGCGATTACACCGCCTTTCGCGACCAAACAATCGACGGGCTGCCGCGACGACACTTCGCGCTCGACGCGTTCGTCCGTGAGCACTCCGACATTGTGGGTTCCGGGCAACACGCGTAAAGGTCCGTTCGATTCGGTTGAGTCGTCGAGATGAAGCCGCAGAGCAAGTACTTGTTCCAGAGAGTTTGCGGGCGCGTGCGCATAGTGCACATTGTCTTTTAGCGACCACGGACCCCATCCGGGTGTTTCAATCTTTTCCTTGAGCGGCAAAGCCGTGTCCTGGTGCCAGGTGATCAGCCAATTGGAGTCCGGTGACTTGTCAAAAAAGGTGGCGCGGAAGGGAAACGCCTGCGGACCAAGGACCTGTTGTGCCATACCAAGCAGTCTCGGGTCGTGAGCAATCACGTTGACGGCGGGATGGCTCAGCACATGGCGAACGCCAGCGCGAGAGCGCAGGGGCACCAGATCCCCAAGCGCCACAAACGTGGGAATGAGTTCGTGCGAAGTCAGAAGGGCCGGAATTATGGCGAAGCCTTCGTGTTCTACCAGGCTCCGCCATTTAGTTTCCTGTGCTGTGCCGATCACCGGATCACCCAATCACCAGATCAACCGATGTTTTACTCTCCCAACTTCTCAAAGAACCGGATGATGCTCTCAATCCCACGATAGAAATTGGGGATGTGGAACTTTTCATTCGGAGCGTGGAGATTGTCGTCCGGCAGGCCAAAGCCCATCATCACGCTAGGCAGTTTCATTACGCTCTGGAAGTCGGTAACCACGGGGATCGATCCGCCGGAGCGGATAAACACCGTGTTCTTTTTGAACACATCATGCATGGCTTCCGTGGCAGCTTTGATGTAGGGGTTGTCGGTACTCACCACGCAGGCCGGGCCCTTGCTGTGGACCTTGACGTTCATCTCAATCCCTTTGGGCGTGTGCTTCTTGATGAATGCAAGGTAACGCTTCAGGATGTCGTCAGGATCTTGATTCGGGACGAGGCGCATGGAAACTTTCGCCGACGCCTTTGCCGGGATCACCGTCTTTGCGCCGGCAGCGATGAAGCCTCCTGGCATGCCGTGGACTTCCAGAGTAGGCCGCGCCCATGTGCGATACAGAACGGAATATCCGGGCTCACCGGTGAGGACTTTCGATCCTACTTCTGTTTTGCGATAGTGCTCTTCTTTGAACGGCAGTTTCTTCCAGGCTTTAAGCTCGGCTTTGGTTGGTGCTTTTACTTTGCTATAGAAGCCGGGGATCAGGATTTTCCCTTTGGCATCTTTCAATTTGCTGATGACTTCAATCAGCGCGAAGAACGGATTGGGCGCGGCGCCGCCGTACATCCCGGAGTGCAGATCGGTCATGGCGCCTTTGGCTTCGATCTCGGTATAGACCAGGCCGCGCAGGCCGACGCACAACGTGGGCAAGTTCGGCGCAAAGAGTTCGGTGTCGCAGACCAGAGCAAAGTCGGCTTTGAGTTTGGCTTTTTCCTTGCGGATGTACGCGGCGATGGATTCGCCGCCGACTTCTTCTTCACCTTCAATAATGAACTTAACGTTGAGCGGCAGCTTGCCGCCGTGGCCTTTCATCAGGGCTTCCACGGCCTTGAGTTCCATCCAGAGTTGGCCTTTATCGTCCACGGCGCCGCGGGCGTAGATGTTGTCATTGCGCTCAGTCGGCTCAAACGGCGGAGAGAGCCATTCATTCAACGGCTCGGCGGGCTGCACGTCATAGTGCGCGTAGCAAAGCACGGTGGGCTTGCCGGCGGCGTGGAGCCAGTCGGCGTAGATGAGCGGATGGCCCTTGGTGGGGATGATCTCCACGTTTTCCATGCCGATGCGGCGGAGATCGTTGGCGACAAACTCGGCGGCGCGGCGGACGTCATCTTTATGCTCCGGCGCGGTGCTCACGCTGGGAATGCGGAGCAGGTCCTTGAGTTCTCCGAGAAAACGTTGCTGATTGTCCTTGGCGTAAGTGACTGCGGATGAGGCCATTGTGTGATCCTCCATGGATCGTTAAATAGAAAGCCAAAACCCTAAAGTATACAGTGCGGAGGAATTGTTATTCGATGCCTGCGAGTTGGCGCGCGCGGTCCCATTGGACGGAGAGACCAAGTTCCTTGATCCATTTTTCGACGTAGGGGCGGTCGAGTACCGCGTGCTTTTTCTTCAAGACGGCTGAAACATCTTCAATCTGTCTGGCCGATTCGCCCATCTTTGCCCAATCGAGCTTGGAAACAACGACATCTTCCACGGAAGAAACAAACATTCGAGCCCCGTGGAAATCAACGGTTTTCCGGCGCTGAAAAGCTTCCCGAGCGTAGGCTGTCGGCTTGGAAAAAATAAAGTCAATCTTCCAGCCAGTTTCGTTGTCGATGGCATTGAACATTGAAATTTCCCGGTGCGCGTCCAAGGCGCCTTGTTGGTCGGCGTAGTAACCGTTGTCATTCAAATGCCGAACTAGATCCACTACTTTTTGTGCGGGCGCTGAGATCACGATATCAACATCGTGGGTTGCGCGCATAACTCCCTGGTAAGACATGGCAAACGAACCAGTGAGCATGTAAGGGACAGCGCTGGCTTCCAGGACTTCAGAAATGCGTCGAAAAACTTCCTTGAATTCCATAGTTTTATAACTGTGAGGGCGCTTTGCCGGGTGGGAAGAGAGAAAGAAGGAATTCGCGCCTTACGCGCTTTTCCGGCCAATCAGGATGTGCGTCGCGCAAGCCTTGTTTGGCCAATTCATGCGTAAGGTAACTCATCTCAAGGGCCATCGAGAGGCGTTGCTCACCTGTCATGCGCTCGTGGATGCGAGATTGCATGGCTTCGATTTCGGGCGATGTGTCACTGATCAGCATAGGCAAATGTTAGCACTAACATCCTATAATGAAGAAGTGAGTTCTCCATTGATCGTTCGCAAACTTGCTGAAGCTGATTTCCCTACACGCTGGGGGCACTTCCGCATCATGGGCTTTGAAGGCCAGATTGGCACGAATGACGCCGGGAATGAAAAGGAAGAAGCCGTGGCCGTGGTGATGGGTGACATTCATTCCGCGCCGCCGCTGGTCCGCATACATTCGCAGTGCCTGACCGGAGACGTCTTCGGCTCGCTGCGTTGCGATTGCCGCCAGCAACTGGAAATGGCCCTGGGTATGATTGCTGAAGCCGGTGCTGGTGTGCTGGTCTACGAACAGCAGGAAGGCCGCGGCATTGGACTGATGCCCAAGTTGCAGGCTTACGAATTGCAAGATCAAGGACGCGATACGGTGCAGGCGAACGAAGACCTGGGCTTCAAGGCCGACCATCGCGAGTTTCAGCTTCCGGCGGAAATCCTGAAGGCCCTGGGACTAAAGGCAGTCCGCTTGCTTTCCAATAATCCGCAGAAAGTGGCGGCGCTGGAAGCTGCTGGAGTGAAAGTGGCCGAACGGGTTCCGTGTGAAGTGGAGCCGCATGCAGCGGCGGAGAAATACTTGAATACCAAGAAAGAAAAGATGGGGCATTTGTTCACGGAAAGATAGCCACGCAGCCAAGAATCAGCTGGCTGGGCGATATCAGTTTAGAGGCTTTTATGAGTTGGATCAGCGGACGACAGATGCCGCGCTGGCTGGGGTTGGCCGGGCATGGCATTGCCAATCCGCTCATGCTTGCGGTGGTTCCCTGGGCGCTCTCGTTGCTTGGGACGCGACATGGTTGGATCGGCAGCAGGCCCAGCGTCTGGAATTTTTCCGGACTGGTTTTAGTCGCGACTGGCTTTTCGATCGTCATCTGGTGTCTGCGTGAGCACTCGATCGCCGCGCCCGCTGGCTGGAAACTCGAGGTGACACCTCATTACCCCACTCCCGCTTACCTCCTGGTGAATGGACCCTACCGTTACAGCCGCAATCCGGTCTATTTGGCCGAAGGAGTCATATGGTTGGGGTGGATCGTCTTCTATGGCAGCCTGGTGGTTCTGGGCGTATTTTCCGTAGTGGCGGTTATTGCCGGACCTTTTATTCTTCCGCGCGAAGAGCGCGGCATCGAGGCAAGGTTCGGGGAAGCTTATCGCGAATACAAACGCAGTGTCCCACGGTGGTTAGGGAAGCGGCGATAAGCAACGCGACCGGTCAGTCAGCGGCCAGTAACTCCAATAACTCTTTTTTCTTTTTCGCCGGTAGGTCTCGCATGCCCGATTTCACCAGTGCACGGTAGACTTCAACCGCGCCGGGTACGCGCTTGAGTTCGCGCAGATGGCGGCGGACGGTGTCCAGATCGCCGCGCTTGATGGGACCGCTGAAAGCCGCGGCGGGGCCGCCTTGCAGATAATTCCGGAGCGTCTGGTGCAGAATGGGTCCGATGATCTTGCGCGACTGCGCGCGACTCAAGCCTGCGGCCTGGCCTACCCGCTCGGTGGTGACCAGCGCGGCCACCACCATGGGCGACGAAAACGATCCCAACGCGTGATAGAGGACTTTGTTCTGCTTCTTGATGGTGAAGACTTCCGCGCCGAGCCGGCGGACGATTTGGCGCGCGGCCGCGACGGCTTTGGCGTCGCCTTCCATGGCAAACGGAACTTTGGACAAGTCCGGCACCGTGCCGGGGACGAAGGTCATCATGGGATGGAGCGATGCCACGTGCGCTCCTGCGCGTTTCAGCGGCGACAGCACATCGCTGGTCAGCGCGCCGCTGGAGTGCAAGACGATTCTGTTTTTCCATCCGGCATGCTTTGCCAGCAATCGGGCGGTGGAGTTGAGGGCGTCGTCGGTGTGGCAGATCCAAGTGATGTCGGATTGAGGTGCGACGTCTTCCAGAGTCACAAGTTTTGCGCCGGTTTTCTTGGCCAAGTTGGCAGCGCGCTTGCGTGATTCCGGCATATTCCGCGAAGCCACGGCGTCTATGCGATAGCCGGCTTTACGCAGAGCAGGACCCAGCGCAGAAGCCAGATTGCCTGAGCCGACCAGAGTGATGCTGGGGCTTCCGTATTTGCTTGCGGATTTGCGCGATGCCGCCATGGCAGCGAGGATAGCAGAACCGTTTGGCGAAAATCCTGTGGTGCGAAGGAGCGGCCGTTGGCAGGAAGTAAGCCGCGAATTTCCGCGAATCAAACAGCGGATATTCCTGGAATTCGTGCTCATTCGCGTGGGTTCGCGGCCCAGCGTTCTTGTTGTCCATAGGGGTCCCTCGCAAAGCTCGGGACGCAAAACAGATTTACACTTATCCCATGCCATCCTCTTCCAAAACTGCGTCTTCCAAGAAGTCCTTGCGCAAGAAAACCAAGTCGGGCGTTCGCGTTCTTTCCTCGAAAACGGTTTTTCGCAGCCGCGTGTTTGATGTGGTGTCCGAGCAGGTGGAGGAGCCAGGCAACATACGGGTCCGCAGGGACATTGTTCGCCACAACGGGTCCATCGTAATTCTGGCTCTTGATGATTCGCGCAAGCCTCCCCACATTCTGCTGGAACGCCAGTACCGGCATGCCGCAGGCCAACGCATGTGGGAACTGCCGGCAGGAAGCTTGGAACCGGGCGAAGCCAAATTACCGGCAGCGAAACGCGAGTTGCTGGAAGAAACCGGATACTCGGCCCGTCAATGGGAGCGCGCGCTGCGGTTCTATGTGAGTCCGGGATTCGTCACGGAAGACATGCAGATTTTTCTGGCACGCGGGCTCAAAAAAGGCCAAGCCGACCCGGAAGACGACGAGCGTATCGCTATACGATTCTTTACACTGGCGCAAGCCGTGCGCATGGCGATGACCGGAAAGATCATTGATGCCAAGTCCATTGCGGGACTTTTGTGGCTGGAAAAAAAGCTCGACTCGCGTTAAAGAAACCAGGGCAGTAAGCCGATGAGGCTTTTGTAATGTTTCTGGAAAGCTGAAAGCCATTTTAGCCTTATAAAGCCAAGGTAGTTTTCAAATTCAGAGATTGACAACAGTGTCTTAATAGCGCGAGAATACGGGCAAAGCCAAGGTAGCGGGTAACAGACGTTAGCCAGGAGAAGGTAACCTCCGGTGTCCGCGTCCCTCCTTAAGCAGTGGCAGCACCCAATTTAACTAAAATTGGTCCCCGGCGGACTGCATGGGCAGCTCTGCCTGAGGACGCTCGGAGTAAGGAACGTGTCTCGAATTAAAGGCAAAGTGAAATGGTTCAACAACGCAAAGGGTTTCGGATTCATAGGTAGAGATGACGGCCCCGATGTGTTCGTCCACTACAGCGCCATCCAGTCTGAAGGCTACAAAAGCCTGCAAGAAGGCGATGACGTTGAATTTGAAATAATCCAGGGGCAAAAAGGCCCCCAGGCAGAAAACGTCACCAAAGCGGCGACGCAACCTGCCTGAACTTGCAGCCACCGTCAACAAGTTCTGAAAGACCCGGTTGTGCCCAGCTCCCGGGTCTTTGGATCATCGAATGCGCACTTGGAATACCAAGGCGCGTTAGAAAGATGACAGTGTGCTCGTTGTTTTTAGTGGACGCAGCCGGCAAGATCTGAACGAAACGGGTCTGAAAGACTAGCTGCGCCAAACTTGTTCTCCAACGTCCGGTTCCATGTCAGGCTTTTAATGGAACCAGCGGCTTGCGCCATGTGAGTCCGCGCCACGGATGGATGTCAGCCGACTACGCACGTTTTTGTCTTCGAAAGACCCCGATATCGATCCCGTCATCCTTACTTAGCCTCGTTCCAAGACTTGAATTTCTTTTAATCCTAAATAACTAATTTATTGGTTGATCCGTCTAACCCGCAGCCCACACCGTGGCACTCAAGCGGCAGGGAAAAAACTTATACATAAGAAGTCAGAGGACAACTCAATGACCGGCATCCCCAATGTGCGCCGCTGCTGCGGGCTTTTAGTCACTCTATTTCTGGCAATCCTTACTTTGGCCCATGGACAAACAACAGGCTCGTCGCAGGCCGCAACGATTCCTGACACACCCGCGGGCAAGCTCTTTTCCGCGTGGCTTGAGGCTTACAACAGCGGCGATCACGACAAGATGCTCAAGTTCCAAACCGAGCATCTTCCGGCCGTCCCAGATGCTCGCCGTGAACAACGTCTCAAACGCATGCAGGAATTCCGGGAGCAGACTGGCGGTTTTACCGTGGAGAAAGTCGAAAGATACCGCGCGCGTTCATTCGAAAATTTCCCCATTAACGTGCGCATATTTCGTGCAATAAATAATAATCACCACCCACTGGCCGATCGTTTTTTTCTTTTCTACCGTTACCTGGGTACCGGTTGGGTACTCATAGCGGTATTATTCCTGATAATGCGCTTTCGCCCGCAACTTACCATACCATTTTTGATAGCAATAGCGATAGAAACGATAGTAGTAAATATTCTGAAATCAACTTTCAGCCAGGGCAGACCAGGGGTAATTCTCGAAAATGTTCACCTGCTATACTCATTAAGATCCTCCTCGTTCCCCTCCGGCGACACCGCCATGGCCTTC
>JANXPR010000409.1 GCA_025357215.1 Acidobacteriaceae bacterium
GTGCCAGGCACGCTGGCGGCAGCGCCGGGCGAGGCAAGCTACGTTGACGTGCTGCCCAGCGTGCAGTTCCAGTATCGTTTTAAGGGTGACGTGGTGCTGCGCGCGGCCTACGGCATAGGTATTTCCCGGCCCAACTACGGCGATCTGCCTCCATTCGTGAAATTTGATCCGACCGTCGCGCCTGGGCAACCGTCGGTTTCGGCGGGCAACCCCAACCTGAAGACGACGCACGCGCAGAACTTTGATTTCGCGATAGAACGTTATCTGAAAAGCGTAGGGCTGATTCAATGTGGCGTGTTCTATAAATACCTGACCGACCCGATTTACCCGAGTGTGATAACTCAAATTACGTCCGGGCAATTTGCCGGCCAGTTGCAAACGTCGGCGATCAATGGTCCGCGGGCCCACATCACGGGAGTGGAACTGGCCT
This sequence comes from Acidobacteriaceae bacterium, assembly GCA_025357215.1. GTDB lineage: Bacteria > Acidobacteriota > Terriglobia > Terriglobales > Acidobacteriaceae > Angelobacter. The sequence continues at coordinate 431 of JANXPR010000409.1, forward strand.
GGCAACAGAGGCTGTCGTTCCTGCCTGGCCTGTTGAACGGCTCTGGAGTCAGGGCCAACTACAGCTACACATCCTCCAACGCCACCTTCCCTACCGGCTTTGGACGAACTGACCACGCAGCTCTACTGCGCCAGGCGCCGAACAACTGGAACTTCGATTACACTTACGACAAGAAGGGTATATCGGCAAGAATGGGCCTGACCCACAACGACGCCAACATCTTTTCGTATCAATTGCAGGACGGTTCTGATCCCAAAGGCCCCGCCGGCGATCAATATCTGTATCCCCACACGCAAGTGGATGCGCAGGTAAACTACTGGATTCCGCGCGGGCACGGCCTGCAGGCAATTGTTTCCCTGCTCAATCTGAACAATGAAGTTTTCGGCTTCTACAATGGCAGCGAGCGTTTCCCGGTGCAACGCGAGTACTACAACCGCACCTACTCGTTCGGGCTGCGTTGGACGCCTTCCAGAGAGAACTAAAGATTATCGTCATACTTTGCAGGAGAGCGACCTTGAGCAACAAAACTATCGCGGCCCGCTGGCAACGGCGGGCCTTCTTTTTAGTCACCTTGGCAGCGCTGTGTGCAGCGGCCGAGGGCGGGTGGACACAACAAGTCCCGGGCAACGTTGAGACCCGGCAAGAAAAGGCTTTTACTGAACGCGCGAGTGAAGGAACGCGGGATTCAGAACACGTTGTGCTGGCGGCGGGAGACATTGCGGATTGCAGGAACCTTGCCGGAGCCCAAGGTACGGCCAAGCTGTTGGGAAAAATACCATCAACGATTCTGGCCCTGGGCGATCTGGCCTACCCGGATGGAAGCGAAGCCAACTTCCGCGATTGTTTTGGTCCGACTTGGGGACGTTATAAGGAACGTATGCGTCCTGCTCCGGGCAATCACGAGTTCCATGCGTCTGGCGCCTCACCTTATTTCAAATATTTTGGGGCAGCCGCCGGCGATCCGGAACGCGGCTACTACAGCTTTGATCTCGGCCATTGGCACATGATCGCGCTGAACAGCGAGTGCGCGAAAGTTGAAGGTTGCGACAAAGGATCTCCACAGGAACTGTGGTTAAAGGAAGACCTCAAGCAGCACGGTTCGCAATGCATCCTGGCGTACTGGCATGTGCCCTTGTTCAGTTCCGGAGCCGAGCATGGCAATGCTCCAGCGATGAAAGCCTTTTGGGACGACCTTTATGCCGCCGGGGCAGACATCGTATTGAACGGCCAAGACCACGACTACGAACGGTTTGCCCTGCAAGACCCTGGCGGCACGGCGGACCTGGACCGCGGTATCCGGGAGTTTGTGGTGGGGACCGGAGGCAAGAATCTGCGCGCGTTTAACGCGCCGCTGGCGACAACGGAAAAACGCAGCAACGAAGCCTTTGGAGTTTTGCAGCTTACGCTGAAAAACGCGAGCTATGACTGGAAGTTTGTCCCAGTAGAAGGCGGCGCCTTTACTGACAACGGCAGCGGGACCTGCCACCATCCGGGCAGGAGGGCCTATGTCCGGTAAGCCGGACGGCAGGGCGGAATGGTGTACTACTTCGCAATTGATTCGCAGGTGGAAATAGGCTATGTTGAGAAGGTTTTTAAATTTTCACATGAGAGGAACCGCAGGCGAGGGCGGCGGGGCCACACGAGCGAAGATTGGGATGTATTTGCTAAGTCTTTTAAACCTTGGGATGAAGAGGTAGGGGGAGGGCCCGCAGTGCGGGCCAATCGCCGGAATCGGAAAACCAAAACCTTCTAACCGCAGAGGACGCAGAGGAGAAAGAATGTGAGAAATAGAACCCCGCAGGCGAGGGCGCCTGCGCTCCACAATCTGGAGACTTGGGATGAGTTGCGTAAGTCCTTTGGATCTTGGGATGAAGAGGGGGAGGGCCCGCAGAGCGGGCCAATCGCCGGAATCGCCGTGATCGCCGACATCGCACGTGATCGGAAAACCAAAACCTTCTAACCGCAGACTAACGCAGAAGCTTCTAAACTGAATAAGGAGTATGATCACCACGCATGCATATTCATCTTATCAACCCAAGTGACACCTGTTTTGGAACGGCGGTGATCACGCCGCGCTGGCTATATGTACTTGCGGCGGCAACGCCAGCGGAGTTTGGTGATCCCTTGATCTGGGACGAGACGCTGGACCCCATGGTTCCGGAGAATATCCAAACGGGTGACGTGGTGGGAATTGGTGTCCATACGGGCAACGCGCTACGCGGATACGCGATTGGCCGGCTGGCAAAACAACGCGGCGCCACGGTGATCTTTGGCGGAATTCACGCCACCTTGTATCCGGAAGAGTCGTTGACGCTGGGCCAAGGCGATGCCGTAGTGAAGGGCGACGGCGACGTAGCCTGGGGCACGGCGCTGGCTGATGTTCGCCGTGGAAAACTGCAACGCATTTATGACGGTGGTCGCGTGGAGGCTGAACATTTCTCGCCCGCGCGCTGGGACCTGCTGCCCAAAGACCGTTACATGTGGGCGTCTGTCCAGACGGTGCGCGGCTGTCCTAAGCACTGCTCCTTCTGCTCGGTGTGGCGCACGGATGGTCAGCAGCCGCGGCAACGCAATTCTGACGTGGTGATGGAAGAGGTTGTCACGTTGCGGCGGATGGGTTTCCGCTTCATCGCACTGGCCGACGACAACTTCTATCCCGTCACGCTCACGGACATCAAGCTGGCGGAAAAGCAAGGCAACCAGGCCAAGGTGGACGAGTTGCGCGCGATCCGCGAAGAACGCTTCGAACTCATGGCGCGCCTGGCCGAGCTACCCGGTGACCTGACATTCTTCACGCAAATCACGATGGAGTCAGCCGAAGATCCGCAGTTTCTTGACGCCATGCGGAAGGCCCACATCCGCGGAGCACTGGTTGGCGTGGAAGCAGTTACGCCGGAAGGCCTGAAATCCGTTTTTAAAGACTTCAATTTGTCCGGCGACAACCTGATCGAACGGCTCCAGCAATTCCGCAAACACGGACTGCACGTGCTGGGATCGTTTATCTTTGGGCTGCCCACGGACCGCGCCGACACTTTCGACGCCACTCTGAGCCTCGCCCACAAAGCCGGACTGACGTTTGCGCAATTCGTCCTGCTCACACCCTTTGCCGGCACCGTCGACTTTGAAAAATGGGAAAAATCCTTTGGCGCAGACATCCCGCACGTGAACGGAACGCCAATCACCCGCTATTGGCTCATCCCGCAAGATCAGCGCCCGAAGATGTTCATGCACCATCCCACAATGAACTCAGAAGAAGTTCGCGTGCGCACACAAGGCGTCTGGGACCGCTTCTACAGCCTAAGCGCCGTTTGGAAACGATCCGATTGCACGCCAACCCTGCGTTCGCGCCTGGCGTTCCTCTTCATCTCCAAACTCTACCGGCAAATGTACGCAAGCACTGGCATGGCCACAGACAGCGCACGCCGCAGCCGCTCCAACAAATGGGCGCGTTGGCTGGCAGTTCCCTGCCGCAAACTGTTTCAAGGCAAGCCCATGCCGGGATTGCAAGTCCCTCCACGGCACGTTGCAACAATTGCCGCCGCAGTGGCGCAACCGAGTTTGCTGCCGGTGATCCGGTAGATCTTCGTCGCGAAATTCAGTTTTGATTCGTGATGATCGCCATCCCTGATGGCATAACGACCCGCTGGAGTACTGCGCAGGCGTGATTCGCCGCGTTTGATAACCTAGTAGGTGATGGCTGATCCCAACCAGATTCGCGTCGTGCTGTTTGACATGGGCGGAGTACTGGTGGACCTCTCCGGCGTTCCAACCATGCTGGCATGGATGGGCGACCGCGCATCCTCGGAAGACCTTTGGCGAATGTGGCTGACTTCACCCACGGTACGCGCGTTTGAAACCGGACGGGCCACTCCGGAAGACTTCGCCGATCAGCTCATTGCAGAAATGGCGCTACCCGTGGGCCGTGACCATCTACTGGAAGAGTTCACGCGCTGGCCACGCGACTTGTTTCCCGGAACGCTCGACGTTCTGGCGCGGGTTCCGCGGCGATACACGCGGGCCACTCTGTGTAACTCCAACGTGCTGCACTGGCCACGCATGATGAATGAACTCGGGCTGGCGGACGCTTTCGATCGTCACTTTGCGTCCCATCTGATCGGAAAAATCAAGCCGGACGAAGAAGTCTTCCAGCATGTAACGGATTCCCTGAGTTGCCGTCCGGAAGAAGTTTTATTTGTGGACGACAATCAACTGAACGTGGACGCTGCAACAAAGTTGGGGATGCAGGCTTTCCAGGTGAGAGGAATCGTGGCCGCGGAAAAAGTTTTGATCGAAGCTGGAATCTTGGAAAGTTGATTGAGCGCGGTTATCGTCGCCGCTCAATCTTTTTCGAACTGACGCAGCAGTTTGCGGCTGCGGGCTTTCATGGCGGACGTCCCACTGCGCACCGCCTGGCGAAGAGTTTCCAACACCTTAGGCCGCAAGGTCGCATCGATGGCTGCCAAATCGGCCAGGCCTTGCAGGGCAAAGGTTTTAACGATGGAACTGCGGTCCGTGAGATAACTGCTGAGAATGTGCACGGCTTGTTGGCGTTCCCGTGGCGTGAGCGGCAGCCGAGGAACCATCGCGGCAAGATGCCAGCGCAATTCCGGTTCAAGCGCATCGGCCATCAGTCCGAGCAACTCTTTCTTGTAAGGGTTGAGCAACTCTGGTTTTGAGCGGGTTACTTTTTCGGCGGCGTCGGCGGCCCGCATGCGAACCAACGGGTCGTCATGCCACAGTCCGGCAACCAAGTCGGAAAAAAACGCGGGGTTTGCTGAAACCAATGCAGCCACTTCGTCCGAGCGGTCGATCGATCGGCGGTCGCCTCCGGCAAGCAGCGTATGGATAGTCTTCCGCAGCATCGAAAAATCATACGCTGAACCCGGACTGATGTTATTTTAGGCACGCCTAAATCAAGCCAGTGCAGGAGAAGAAATTATCGCGCCGTGCAGGGCTGAGATACTTTGGTCAAAAGAGTTTCGTCGGGGAAAGTCAGCGCGCCGTCAATCGCGTCTGAGGGCGATTGCCGCGCGAACCACTGCAGCAGCACCTGGTTTTGCGGATGGTAAGTGAAGTTGTCAATGGTCACCGGGTACCCGGCAGCGGCATGCATCGCCAACGGATCGCCGGTTTCCAAGGTGTCCTGGCATCCGGCTGGGCCGGTGGGATATTGCCATTCAGGAACCACGTTGGTGCCGAAGGGATCGTTCATCCACTCCGAGATTTCGTGACTCATCGGCGTAACGTCCGCCAGCGACGGTCCCAGAATGCCGGGCTCGGTCCAACTGGCCCACACCAGAGTTTGCACCAGCTCAACGCCGCCCCGCACACCGGCGTCAAACGCCGTGTGGAAGCCCAGCACACAGCAGCGTTTGGGTTCAGAATCAGGCGCGAGAAAAACATTCATGGTCAGCGCGATGGGCAGCGCGTCTACTTTGAGATCGGCGAGCTGAACAATCGTGTTGAGTTGCGAAATGAAAAACGCACTGTCGACCACCGCGTAAATCGTTCCGGTGCTGCGATTGCGAAAGACCTTGGCAAGTCCGGCGGGCACTTCTATCCGCAACGGCTTGAGCATTTGCGGAGCGCCCAACAGGGTGTGCCAATCCTGGCCCATTGCTTTGAAAAACTCAGCGCGCTGGACCGCGTCACCGAACTGCGTGAAGCCGGTGCCGTATTGAGCGCCTCGGAAGTTGGGCGAGTTCCGTACACGGTTAATGATTGGTTCAGGATCGAGGACCAGCGGGTCGCCATTGTCGTCCACGTAGCCGTCAAAAATAAGCGACAGTGGTTGGATTTGCGTGGCAATCTGCGTAGTGCCGCCTTCTTGCGGCCGCGATCCCACAATGGTGTACGGCACCGTGCGGCCTTCCGCGGCAAACGAACCGCTGAAATGCGGCACGCTGAAGATACGTTGCTGGCGAACAGCAGCTTCGGCTTCAGCAGAAATTTTGCTGGACGAAGCAAAACGCAGCGACGCGCCTTGCGTGGCCAGAAACTGAGCGTCTGCTTCCGCGGGTTTGCGCAAACTTTCGGGTGGAAGCGTTTGGGCCAAGCCGAGCGCCGACGTCGCCAGCAACCATGCCAGCGCGCAAGCGACCCGAACCGAAAAGCTTCGTCTAAAAGACAGACTTCTGCTCCTGAAAATCCAAACTGTTATTGTCCGCCGATCTCGCCTCAAAGTCGATTGAAAATGTGGCAAGTGCGTGAAAATACAATGATTTTGCCGCGCTTGGAAACGCCCGGTAATTAGGTTTTCCAATAAAAAACGGCTTGCCGATCTGCATTTTGCCTGGCCAATCCACTTGGGCGAACATTGCGTATAGTATTCGGGACTTATGAACATCACGCCGCAAAATGTCTTCGTCACCGGCGCCACCGGATACATGGGCAGCCGGCTGGCCGGTATTCTCGCCGATCGAGGACACAAAGTACGCGCGCTTACGCGCGAAGCATCCGCGCAAAAACTACCCTCCGGCGTGCAGGCGGTCATTGGTGACGCGTTGACGGACGGCTACACCAGCCAGATAGCTCCATCAGAAACACTGGTTCATCTGGTAGGCGTGTCGCATCCCAGCCCGGCAAAAGCGGAGCAGTTCCGGTCTATCGATTTGAAATCGGTGTATGCCGCAGTGAGTGCCGCGAAAACAAGCGGCGTGAAGCATTTTGTCTATGTCAGTGTGGCCCACCCGTCCCCGATGATGAAGGCTTACATTGCCGTACGTCAGGAATGCGAACAGATCATTGGCGAAAGCGGCCTAAACGCCACGTTCATTCGTCCCTGGTATGTGCTGGGGCCAGGACATCGGTGGCCTTACGCGCTGCTGCCCATGTATTGGCTGGCAGAGCGCTTTCCCGCCACGCGCGAATCAGCACTGCGACTGGGATTGGTCACGCTGCAACAAATGCTGAATGCTTTGGTGAACGCCGCGGAAAATCCAACGTCTGGCCAGCGAATCCTGACGGTTCCCGACATCCGCAAGGCGCCGCCTGTTCAATCCACAAAAGTCTGAATCGCTTCAGAGTATCGATCTGCCGGCCTACCGGGAGCAGCCGTGGTGCCAAACTGAGTCAGGCAGAAAGATATTGCACATTACTTTTGTGTGCTTCCCCATGATATTCTGCAACGCAAACGCGGACGACAACACTATCCTCGTTGACGGTTAATCTCCCAATGACGTGGATCGTAGGCCCCTGCGGTCCTGGGAACTCACAACAACAAACCAAACGTTACTTTCAGGAGTTCAAACGATGCAAGTTCTTCGTCTCAAGGTACTTTCTTGTCTGCTTCTCTTTCTGTTGGTACCCGTCATAAGCTTTGGCGCGGACACAACTGTGGGCTGCCCCGGTGGAACGCCCGGCGCTTTCACCACAATCAGCGCAGCCCTCGCATCTTTACCGCTGGTGGGGCCCAATAGCATTTTTGTCAGCGGCAATTGCACCGAGACTATTGTGATTTCCAGCCGGACCGCGCTCAGCATCAACGCCACACCCGGTACCGCGACCGTAACGCCTGCCAATCCCAACGGACGGACGTTGCTCATTCTTGACTCCAACACCATTTCGATTGACGGCGTGAACTTTACCGGCGGACGCGGCATCTTCATCAACGACAGCAATGACGTGCAACTGGGTGACATGACCGTTTCCGGCAGTTCTTTCCAGGGGATCAACACCAATAATTCTGTAGTGGACATCTTCAACGCGACCATCCAGAACAACGTGCGTTCGGGCATCGCTTCCGAGGGCGGCAACTTGAGCCTGGACGGCGGAGTTACCGTCACCAATAACGGCAGAATCGGGGTGGCCATGTTTACCGGGCATCTCAGCCTGAATGGCGGAGATGGAACACCGGGCACGGAAAACGTGATCAGCCATAACGGAACTACAGGCGTGGAGTTGGCCAACAGCGCGGAAGCCGACATCAGCGGCGATAATCGCATCATCAGCAACAGTGGCACCTTTGGCCTGGTCGTGCTCCACACCAGCACGGCAATGATGTCGGACGGCATCATCAACAGCAACACCGGAATTGGAGTGCACTGCGGTGAAAGCAGCCACTGCGAATTTTCCGGCACCACCAACATCAATAGCAATGGCGGTGGTGGAGTTGAGATCACCGACCATTCTGACGCTTACCTGGACGGCGGAATCATCATCTCCGGCAACACCGGCGTGGGCGTCCTGGTGGACTTGAGTTCCGTACTCAACAGCCTGGGCGGCAACACCATCAACAACAATACCGGTGACGGCGTGGTGCTGAATACGCTTTCCGTGATCAAGTTCGCGGCCAATGACACGATTACCGCCACACCCGGCAATCTGGCGCTGAACTGCAACAACGGTTCACTGGTCACGGGGGACGTGACGCCGTATAAGCCGAGGAGATGCGGTCCAGCTTTCCAAACTGTTCCGATTCACTAACCCGATTCGCGGGAGTTAATGAAGCCGGCGTGTGGCGAAACCTCTTGTGACAGAAGAGGCCGCCGCCTGACCGGCTTGGATTTCGTCGGAGTTTCTAGATTTCACATTCGATAGGAGAGACACAATGAAATTTCGTCTTGGGACCAAATTGTTGTCTTGTTTCTTGCTTATTCTCGCATCGAGTTTGGCCTTTGCCGACACAGTAACGGTTGGCTGCCCTGGTGGAACACCCGGCACATTCAGTTCGCTGGAAACGGCTGTGGTGAGCTCCCCCGATCACACTACGTTCCTGGTGTCCGGTACCTGCTCGGAAATCGTTTCGATCCAGAAGCGCAACGATTTGAATTTCTTTGGCAACCCTTCGGCCACTATTCAAGCGGCTGATCCGAGCCTTCCGGTGGTGAACATTTCCTCGTCGCAAGGCATCAGCTTCAACAGCGGTTTTACTTTCACGGGAGGCATAGGTCTGCAGATCAGTCTCTCTCCCAGTGTACGGTTGAGTGGTATCACGGTGCAGAACAGCACGGTCTTTGGCATCACGTCAGCGGATTCCGCGGTCCATCTAAGCAGAAGCTCGGTTACCGCGAGCACGCGTTCGGGCATCGTAGTAATCGGAGGCGCCTTCTACCTGGATGGCGGCGTCAACGTGAGCAACAACGGACGCCTGGGAATCAGCGTTGACTCATCGCACCTCTCCATTCAGGACGGACTGGGACCAAACATTGTGAGCAACAATGGTATTTCCGGGATCCAGGTCTTTGGCAGCAGTCAGGGCGACTTCAACGGCGACAACGAGTTCACCACCAACGGCGGACAATTCGGCTTGCTGGTGCTAAACAACAGTGGCGTCTCAATGACCAATGGCATCATCAACAGCAACACCGGGCTGGGCGTATTCTGTGGCGGAACCACTCACTGCGAGTTCAGCGGCACGCACATTGACAGCAACGGCGCCGGTGGAATCCAGATTGTGGACCACTCGGACGCCGCCTTCGATGGCGCGGTGGAAGTCTCCGGAAATACGGGCGTGGGCGTGCTGGTGGACCAGAACTCGTACCTCAACAGCGCGGGAGGCAACACCATCACCAACAACACCGGTGACGGCCTGATCTTGAACGCGCTCTCCGCGCTCAAGTTCACGGCGAACGACACCATTACCGCGACAACCGGCAACTTGGCCTTGAACTGCAACAACGGTTCACTGGTTACCGGCGACGTGACGCCGTATAAGCCGCGGAAGTGCGGTCCGGCGTTTCAGGCTGTTCCGATTCACTAAACTTACTTCGACAAAAAAGGCCGCTCCAACGAGCGGCCTTTTGTCTTTACTGGAAAAACAAAAACCCTTGAAACACGGAGGAAAGGAGTAAGCGGAGGGTCAGGGATTCTTCGTGATATTTCCTCCGTTCCTCCGTGTTTCAGGGTCTTTCTTCGAGGCCTCTCAGTTCCCTCCCGCCGCCCCTACGTTCTCACCCAGTAGGAACTGCCGGACAAACATGACCGTGGAGTAAAACAGAAAGTCCTGGTTTTTCTTCTTTGCATAACCGTGGCCCTCGTCGTTGGCGATAAGGAACCAGGTAGGAATGCCGTTGCTTTTGAGCTTGTCCAGCATCTGGCGGGATTCCGTCCAGGGGACCCGCGGATCGTTCTTACCCACGACGGCAAATACCGGTTTGCGGATCTTCTCTGAGTTATTCATCGGGGCAGTCCGCTCCAGGTATTCGCGCATCTTGGAATCGCGCTCGTCGCCATATTCAACGCGACGCAGATCGCGACGGTAAGCTTCCGTGTGTTCCAAAAGGGTTACCAGGTTGGAAGGCCCAACGATCGGCAACGAACAGCTGATCTTGTCGTTGTACTCATAGGCGATGGCCCACGTCATGTAGCCGCCGTAACTGCCGCCGGTAATCATGATCTTGTCGCCGTCAAGGTTCGGGTTCTGCTTGATCCAGTCCAGCAGCGCCCCAATGTCTTTGTGAGTATGGTCACGATTCATTCCGTTATCGAGCTTGAGAAACGTTTTGCCGTAGCCGGTTGACCCGCGCACATTCGGGAAGACCAGAGCCACGCCTAATTCATTCAGGTAGTAGTTGGTGCGACCCAGAAATCCAGGACGGTACTGGCCTTCCGGGCCCCCGTGGATATTCACAATCACCGGGCGCTTGCCGGGAAACTTCTTGGGATCGGGCTGGTACAGGAAGCCGGAGATCATCTTGCCGTCAAAAGTCTTCCACTTGATCAGCTGCGGCTCCGAAAAACTCGCCGTGTTTAGACCGCCGGTTTCGCTGTAGGTCCAGCGATCAACTTTGTTGGTGGTCACGTCAAGCGAGTAGACGTCTGAAGTTGAGCGCGCGGAGTTGAGGACGAACGCCAGATCGCGGCTGTTGGGATGAAAACGAATGCCTCCTAAGACGCCGTTGGGAATTCCGGCCACGGGATGGTATTTGCGCGTGGCCGTATCCATGAGATAGAGCTTGCTTAGTCCGTCCTCATTGGTGACGAAAGCGATCGTCTTGTCGTCTTCGCTGAGGCTGACGTCATCCACGTCCCACTTGATGTCGGTGGTGAGATACGTTATCTGTGCCGTGGCCAGATCAAAGTACGCCAGGCGCTGAAATTCGGACTCGCGGTCCGTGACCATGTAAAGACCCTTGCCGTCACGGCTGAAGACGGCGCCGCCATAAGCCACTTCGTCCTGGCCGGTCTTGGGCGTCAACAGTTTCTTGTCGCCGCTGGCCACGTCCACGATCCACAAATAACTCTGGTTGATGGAGACTTCCTGGAGTATCAGGATCTTCTTGTTATCCGGCGACCAGTCTTCAACGCCCCAGCCTCCGCCCTCGAGCTTCAGGAGCATGTGATCGGTTTTAGGATCGGTGGCGTCCATGACCCAAACATCCGTGTCTTGACCGGTACGGCGCGTGGAGTTGTAAGCCACGTGGCTGTCATGGTGGGCTTGTCTGAGTCCGGTATTGCGTGACTTGCCATCGGTGAGTAGCGTTACGTCTCCAGTGGCCAGGTCATAACGATAGAACTGGAACCACTCACCGCCGCCAATATCCTTGCTGAAGAGGAAATAATCGCCCTTGGGTCCATATTGAGCGCCGCCGACGCGGTCCGGGAAGAACGTAAGTTGCGAACGCGCGCCACCCGGCATCTTGACCATGTGTACCTGCGGTGTGTCCGCGAAGCGAGTGCTGATGAGCATCTCGCGCTTCGTCGGGTCCCAGCTTTGGAAAGCAGCGCCGCGGAATTCACCGTACTGGTTGCCTTTTTCCGCCACGGTTGCAGGAATCGCAGGAATGTTTTCCAGAACGAGATTGTCGCCAGGACGAATAATCGCCAGCGGAATGGCGGCAGCGCCTTGTCCTAACGCAGGTATGGCCAGCAATAAAGACAACAGCAACAGAACAAGTACGGGCAGAAACTTCTTCATCTTTTTCCTCTTCCTACAGCGGAAGGAAGCCTAATCGGGCGGCTCAACGCCCGTCAACATGCTTGGACGTCGTATAGTGCTTTTGGTTGAAGGACGGACGACTTTTTTTGTCGCCAAAAGGTTCATCGGTAGGACGCAGATGGCTGCGTGCCGGCGAGTTCCGCTAGTTTTTGAATCGCGTCAAATTCATAGATGTTTGTTCCCGACGCGCCACGCACAGCGGCGGTCACCATGGCTTTGCCAACTTTCTCGGCTGAAATGGAACGATAATGTCGCATTGGTCCCCAGAGAGTCAGGTTGAGGAGCGGAGCGATCCGGGTTGCAAATTGCTCGCCAGGACGCACCTCTTCCCGCTTGCCCAGCAGCAGCCCAGGGCGAAAGATATGCAGGCTTGAATATCCCAGGTCAGTAAGTTTGTCCTCAAGCTCGCCTTTGGTGTGAAGGTAGAAGTTCTTGGCCGCGGCTCTAGCCCCAGCCGAGGAAACCAGGATGAAGCGTGTGGCCCCCGCGGCCAACGCGTGCTTGGCCGCCATCAGCGGATACTCCAGGTCCACGCGGAGGAATTCCTCTTGCGATCCCGCTTTGCGCATCGTGGTCCCCAGCGCACAAAAAATATCGTTGGCTCCAGCGAAGTCGGTAGGCGAGAGATGATCAAAGTCGACAATCTTTTGCGTGAGCTTTTGTTGCGTACCACCTTGTTGCGCAAAAGCAGGACGCGCCGGCAACGCCAGTTCGCGCCGCGTCAGGACGACAACGCGGGCGTACTGCGGCGACTCCAGCAGGATCTTGAGACAAAAACCGCCAACCATGCCGGAGGCGCCTACCAAAACAGCTTTTCGCTCAGTCATCGATCCAGGTTCTCCTTGGGGTCACATTAGGTTGGCGGAAATCATATACGCTCCTGGTACAGATCAGCATCCCGAGCGACCACGGCAATTTGGAGTACAAGGCCCCAGAATTACTTTGCAAATACAAACCGGCAAGACTTTGTTGAGGTTGATGATGAGCCAGACGGCGCTAGCGCCCTGACTCTTTAAACCTGAAGACACAATGTTTCGATGTGGAAGTAACAGACAATCATGAAAATTTTCTCATCAAATCTTGGTTACTTCTTTTTTAAAGACGTTTAATGGCTTTACTAGCGAAAATCCTGCTCTGAATCGCCTAATACTAGGCTAGAATGTGGCACCCACATTACAAGGATCGGCCCGCGGAAGCCACTTCAACAAATGGACCTTCGAAAGCTGTCAGTGCAAGAATTATTACAGCGCTGTCTCGAATCGAATGACGAAGCCGCGTGGTCGGAGTTTGTCCGCAGGTTTCAGCCGATGATTGCCGGCGTAGTCGCCAAAAGCATCCGGCACTGGGCCCGTCCAACTCCGGAACTGGTTGACGACCTGGTCCACGATACTTACCTCAAACTGTTTGCCAACAATCGCCGGGCGCTGCGCGAGTTCGACTGTCAGCACGATCTGGCCCTTTTCGGCTTCATCAAGAAAGTTGCGTCGAACGTGGTGCATGATCGCTTTCGCGTCGATCGCAACCAGAAGCATGGCGGTCCTTTTGAAGACGAAGATCTGGATTCACCCTCGTTCGCGAATTGCGCTGTGACTCCGCCCGACAACATGGACCGGCATGT
>JANXPR010000432.1 GCA_025357215.1 Acidobacteriaceae bacterium
CCTGGAACGTTATTCAAGTGATGACGGTCCAATCTTCGTCCAACAGACGGGCAACATGGTGGTGGCGGTGGAAAGTTTTGACGCCGACAACGCCGAGAAGTTGATTCAGGCCGGGCTGAAGCAAGGGCAGACCAACTCAACTCCGTAGAAAGCTGACTCACTTCAGCTTTGTTTTATAATCACCTGTTTGCATCCTGATCGAGGAGATTCCTATTGCAACAGGCTGAAATCGGCATCATAGGCGGCAGTGGCTTGTATTCCATGCCCGGTCTTACCAACGTACAGGAAGTCACGGTATCCACGCCGTTTGGCGAACCATCTGACGCATTCGTTCTGGGCACGCTGGAAGGCCGCAAGGTAGCCTTTCTGGCGCGCCACGGACGCGGCCACCGCATCCTGCCCAGCGAACTGAACTTCCGCGCCAACATTTATGCGCTGAAAGATCTGGGCGTCGAGAGGATTTTTTCCGTCTCCGCCGTTGGGTCTTTGAAAGAAGAGCATAAGCCCACGGATTTTGTCGTCCCCGACCAGTTCATTGACCGCACGTTCCATCGCATTTCGACTTTCTTTGGTCACGGCATTGTTGCGCACGTCGGATTTGGAGACCCGGTTTGCGAGGAAGTCGCGGCTGCCGTTGTACAGTCCTGCAAGGATATTGGGGTGGTCGGCAAATCCGGCGGGACCTATGTCTGCATGGAAGGTCCGCAGTTTTCCACCAAAGCCGAATCCAATCTATACCGCAGTTGGGGTGCGGACGTGATCGGCATGACCAATCTGCAGGAAGCCAAGCTGGCCCGCGAAGCCGAGATCTGTTACGCCACCATGGCCATGGTGACGGATTACGACTGTTGGCATTCCGAGCACGAATCCGTGACGGTGGAGCAGGTGATCAAGGTCCTGAACACCAACGCGGAAAACGCCGCCAAGGTGGTGCGGCAGGCAATTGCGCTGATCCCCAAAGAACGCAAGTGCAAATGCGGATCGGCGCTGCAGTTTGCGCTGCTGACCGACCCGACGAAGATTCCCGCGGCCACACGACAGAAGCTTGCTCTGTTGCTCGACAAGTATCTGAACAAAACGCAGGAGGGCAAAGCCTAGTGTCACTGCTTGTAGTAGGTTCCGTTGCATTTGACGCCATCAAGACGCCGTACGGCAAAACTGACAAGATTCTGGGCGGCGCCGCAACATATTTTTCGCTTTCCGCCAGTTTCTTTACCCAGGTGCGCGTGGTGGCCGTGGTGGGCGAAGACTTCACCGAAAAAGAAGAAAACGTTTTTCACGCCCGCAAGGTGGACATCAGCGGCATTGCCAGGGAAAAAGGGCAAAGTTTTTTCTGGTCCGGCGAGTACGGCGAAAACGTGAATGAAGCCAAGAGCCTGGACACTCAGCTGGGCGTGTTTGCGAATTTCAATCCGCAGATTCCGGATAAGTACAAAGACTCACACTTTCTTTTCCTGGCCAATATTGATCCCGTTTTGCAGTTGAACGTCCGGCGCCAGATGAGTCACGCGAAATTCGTGGGTGGCGACACGATGAACTACTGGATCAACGGGCATCGCGAAAACCTGCTGGAAACGCTGAAGAACGTGCACGCCCTACTGATCAATGATACGGAAGCCAAGATGCTTTCCGGCGATCCCAGCCTGGCCCGTGCCGCGCAGAAGATATTAAAGATGGGGCCTAAAGCGCTGGTGGTAAAGCACGGCGAATATGGCGCGACCGTGTTCTTTGAAGAAGGCGCGTTCGGCATTGGACGCCATCCGTTCCGTGCGCCAACTTTGCCGATTGAAACAGTCACCGACCCCACTGGCGCGGGTGACAGCTTTGCTGGCGGCTTTATGGGCTACATTGCGTCCCAGGAAAAGCTGACACGTGACATCTTTAAGCGAGCGATGTTTTATGGCGGCGTGATGGGGTCGTTTGCCGTGGAAGCGTTCGGCACCGAACGCCTGCAAAAGCTGACGCGTGAGGAAATTGACGAGCGCTACAAGGTGTTCAGGGAATTGACGCACCTGGATTAGTGGCTGTTATTTTTTTTGACATGGACGCGCTTGCAGGCGCGTCCATGTCGCTTTTGGGGCTACTCCACTCTTTCCGCAAAAATCAGCAAGTACCCATCAGGATCCTGCACGGCGAATTCCTTCATCCCGTAAAACTCTTTGTGCATCGGGATCGCGATCTTTACGCCCTTGCTCTCCACCGACTTCAACAGATCGTCGATGCCATCCATGGCGAAGTACAACGTGAGCGTGCCGCCGATTTGTTTTCCGGCGAAGACATCCGGTTGGCCGGGTTGCGGAGGGAAGTGCTGGTTGAGGAAGATTTCCGCGTCGTCACGCTTAAGCCAGGTAAAGACGAAAGGCGCTTTTTCCGGGACGGATTGGAAGATAGTGAAGCCCAGAACGTCGCGATAGAACTTGAGACTTTTGTCCAGATCGGAGCAGATCAGATTAGGCGTGACTTTATTGAACTTCATGGGCTTCTCCTTTTTGGGTTGGGCGGCAGCGGGGGCCGGATTGTTGGACTGAGCCTTGTTTGATTGGGAAGCGCCAAGTGCGGTAGCGCAGAGGCACGTCGCCAATAGGAACGCAGTGAAATATTTTCTGGTGAGTTGGTGAACCATATTCTCCTCTCATGTAGCTTGGCTCCATGGTCCAGGATTGCAACTGGATTAGAGGGAGCAAGCACACGTCTTCAATGTGCCCGCATCTCCTCCATCCACGAATCCTGCGAGAAGAGAATCGTAGGTAGGGTTTCCGATTAAATGCGAAGTCGAAACCCGCGAGGTACGCCTCATAAACTAGCAAAGCCAGCAGGGGAGAGTCAATCGGGCAAAGGGAGAGCGCTGTGGCATATACAATTCTTGCGACTCGAACCTATGCCTGCCGACCAGCCTACAAATCAGCACAATAAAAAAGACTACGCGTTGCTTGCGCTGATCAGTGCGGCGATCAGCGTGGCGGGGCTGGTCTTTTATTACCGGCACAACGCCATCCTCTTATATGGCGACGCGGTGGCCCACATCAACATTGCGCGGCGGGTGTTTGATTCGCGGACGCCGGGCCTGTTTCAGTTGGGTACAGTCTGGCTGCCCTTGCCACATGTGCTCGATCTGCCGTTTATAGCCAACGATTGGCTGTGGCGCACGGGAATCGGCGCGTCTATCCCATCCATGTTGTCTTACGTTGCCGGGACGCTGGGGGTTTTCCGGCTCGTAGTCAGCATGGCGTCGCGGACTTCCGCGTGGATTGCCGCGTCGGTCTTCGCTCTGAATCCGAATTTGATTTACATGCAGTCTACGGCGATGACCGAGCCGTTGTATCTGGCTTTGTTTGTTTGGACTATAGTTTACTTCGCAGAGTTTGTGCGATTCGCGAAAGATGATCCGGGCTGCGGGCGGCGCGCGCTGGAGAAATGCGCGGTTACCGTTTCGGCGGCGATGATGGTGCGTTATGACGGATGGTTCCTGGCGGCGGTGGTCGGCGTGGCCGCGATACTGGCGGCGTGGAAGATTCGTCTCCATGCATGGCCGGTGCGGCGCGGGTTGCTCAAATTTCTGTTGCTCACCGGAGCCACAGCGACACTCTTTCTAGCCTACAACTATGCGGCCTATGGCAACGCGCTGGAGTGGGCCAACGGTCCTTATTCCGCGCACGCGATCCAAGCACGCTCTAGAACGGCGTCTTTTCCCACCTATCCCGGAGAAAACTCCGCGCGCGTGGCGACGTTGTATTTTCTGAAGACCGCCCGCCTGAACCTGGCGGAAGGCAAAGCCGAATACCTGTTGCTGCCTTCAGCGTTTGCAGCTCTGCTCAGCATGATTTACTTTGCGCGCCGATTCTGGCCATGGGCTCTGCTCTGGGCGCCGGTTCCGTTTTACGTTTTATGCGTGGCCTGGGGCAGCGTACCGATCTATCAGCCGCACTGGTGGCCTTTCGGCTACTACAACGTCCGTTATGGATTGCAGTTGCTGCCAGCGGCTGCTGTGTTTGTGGCGCTGGGGTGTGAACTGCTCAGCAAATTCATGTCGTCGCAGAGAATCGCGGCGGCCGCCTGGATAGTGCTGATCGTCAGTTACGTTTCCACCTGGCAAGCAACGCCAATTTGCCTGCAAGAAGCCGAGGTGAACGGGAAGGTGCGCATGCTGTTCGACCGGGAGCTAGGTGAGGTCCTTGCGAAACTTCCTCCCACGGCGACTTTTATGATGGACTGCGGCGCGCACCCCGGGGCCTTCCAACTTGCGGGCATTCCGTTCCGGCGCGTGCTGCGGGAAAGCAACCCTCCACTGTGGGAAATTGCGCTATCGCAGCCGGCCCAGGCCGCGGACTATGTGATTGCCATCTATGGAGACGACGTGTCTCATGCTGTCCGTTTATTCCCCCAAGGGTTGGATCTGGTTGCCGTGGTGGCCACTCCGGCGGGACCCAAGGCTTTGGTATTTCACTCCAGCAGCTTTCATTCCACCCGTTAGGATTCAACCGGCCTGGGCGTTAACTCGAGCGTCGTTGTTTGGGCGGCGAGCGAACCAGTGCCGCTGACCAAAATGCTACAATCGGGCAGATTTTCAACTCGTGTGTTCTAAGCCAATGATTTACGCCTTAATTGCGTTTCCACACATTTCGTTTCAGACGTTGGTTTCACATCATCTCGTCTCCCTGATGCTGGCCGCGGTTCTTGGCGGCATCATTGGTATTGAGCGCGAATACAAGCGACGTCCCGCGGGA
>JANXPR010000232.1 GCA_025357215.1 Acidobacteriaceae bacterium
ACCTGGCACGCTACATGACCATGAAGAAAGGTCCGCTGACTTCCAACGTGGCCGAAGCCGGAGGTTTTCTGAAAATATCTTCCGCCGCCCCTGCGCCGGATCTGCAATACCACTTTGGCGCAGGCTACTATCGCGAACACGGCTTCCAGAAACATAACGGACATGCATTTACGCTGGGCCCCACGGCGATTCGTCCGTTAAGCAAAGGCCGTTTGACGTTGCGTTCCAGCAATCCGCTGGATTCGCCGCTGATCCATGCCAACTACTTTGCCGAACAGCGCGATATGGATGTGATGATTGAAGGCCTGAAGATTGCCCGCAACATCGCCGCCGCTCCGGCGTTCGCCAAGTACCGCGGAGCCGAACTCTTCCCCGGCCCAGACGCCAAGGACGACAAAGCACTTCGTAACCACGTGATCGCGTTTGCTGAGACGCTCTATCATCCAGTGGGCACGTGCAAGATGGGCACCAGCAAAGACCCGGCGGCCGTCGTGGACTCCGAACTGCGCGTGTACGGCGTAGAGGGCCTGCGCGTGGTGGACGCGTCCGTGATGCCGACCGTCCCCGGCGGTAACACGAATGCTCCAACGATCATGATCGCCGAAAAAGCAGCGGACATGATCAAAGGCGGAGCCGGGGTTAGGAAGCTGGAAACCATGGCCGGCAGTACGCGCTAAAACGAACCTCATCAAATGCGATCAGTCGCCTACTAACGATGATTGTGTGGCACAGGCACTCCTGGTCCCGAAACGCCCGTTTTGCGCCGACTGAGGTTAGACGGTCGCCCTCGCGGTGTTTGGTTGCGGATTTTCCCCTGAGCCTGATCGTAGGACGCGCACTCTTGCCTGTCCGCTTTTCTCCGTGCCTCCGTGTCTCCGTGGTAGGTGTTCCGCCTTTCCAATTTTCGGCGATTTTTGGCAATCTTGGCAATCCTTCAACCATTTACCACTGAGTTAACTTAGACCCTCCACCACCCCCTACCCGGTATCCCCGGAAAATATGGACTTAGCTCAAGTCATCCCCGGAGATCATCCCCCGCTTTTCGGGGATGATTTCCCAGTTCTGTCCAAATCGCTTTCGCACAAAATTGTACTACTTGGTAAACAGTCTAAGCAGGGACTGAGTGCTGACGGCTAACGGCTGAGCGCCCGATTAGTTCTGCTTCGTTTTTCAAAGAGCTGAATAACACTTCACCCCTGGGGGCTTCTTCATATTGGCACAACTCTCCCAGCGAATCAATCACGAAGACGTACATCTTGACAAGCCAGCGCCGCCACGCTGTTCATTTTCGCGCACTTGACTCCCTGGATCGCTTCGACGATTCGGAAAAACTGCCTTCACCTGTCGTCTTGAGCGAACCCCGAACGCCCCGCAGGCGCGAGGGGGAGTCGAAAGATCCCAATCAAGTCTCCCCCGCTATGCCGATCCAGGGAATTCTCACAAGGAACCCAACCGTCTTCCCTCTTCACTAAAACATTCACACCAGATTTTCGGGTTCAACGCGAACCGTCCGCATCACGACCACACCAGCGTCGCAGGCGCGACAGTAGGTAGCCCAGCGTGTAAGCGATGGGTA
The DNA here is from genome assembly GCA_025357215.1 of Acidobacteriaceae bacterium. Classification (GTDB taxonomy): domain Bacteria; phylum Acidobacteriota; class Terriglobia; order Terriglobales; family Acidobacteriaceae; genus Angelobacter. The sequence goes on from JANXPR010000232.1 coordinate 1,577, forward strand.
GTATCAAAAAAACCAAGCGCCGAAGGTGCGGCGCCTCTCTCTTCAAAATGCTAGAATCCACACCGCTCAATTCGAGATGGAGGACCATGACATGTTCGGAGGTAGGATTGGCGTTCCTGAACTACTAATACTATTCGCATTGTTTCTTATCGTCGGTGGTCCCCTCATGATCATCGCCTGGTGGAGGATCTTCACCAAAGCTGGCCACCCTGGCGCGCTGAGCCTTGTGATGCTGATCCCCATCGTCAACTTCTTCTTGCTGTTTTGGTTTGCCTTTACGTCATGGCCGATAGAACAGCAGACAGCAACTCTGGCTCCGCCGCGAGCGCTTCCCCCGCTGTGAACTTCAATGGTCCGGCTAAAATCCCCCCTTCTTGGATACGCGCGCATCTGCGCAATCTGCGGCGAATTTCAGCCCACTCCCCCGCAAATTTTTGGGCGTTAGATTTGTAAAGTCAGCAGATGGTTGAAAACACAGCGAAAATTGTTGTTCACCCTGAGGTAGGGAACAGGACTAGAATATCGTTATGCGAAAGCTTATCCCCATATCGGCGCTCGCTTCACTCCTTTTACTGTCATTATCCCTACAAGCCCAGATGCATGGTGGAAGTGGAAGCAGAGGCGGCTTCGGTGGTAGCCGATCCTCCTCATCTAATTCCCGCGGATTCTCGTCCGCGCCGGGTTCGAGTTCCGGTTTCCGGG
>JANXPR010000474.1 GCA_025357215.1 Acidobacteriaceae bacterium
GCTGGAAATGCCGCTGTTGTGATTCATGTCACAGGGTGTAGCTAGCTACTGTCGGGTATAATTTGCGGGCTATGGACTTAAGCATTGTTGACGTACACGCACGAGAAATCCTTGATTCCCGCGGCAATCCCACTGTTGAAGCGGATGTACTCCTGGGCGATGGTTCTTTAGGCCGGGCCGCTGTCCCCAGCGGCGCTTCTACCGGCGAACATGAAGCTGCCGAGTTGCGCGATGGCGACCAGCACCGCTACATGGGTAAGGGCGTACTCACCGCCGTGGGCAACGTGAACCTGCAAATTGCTGACGCGCTGCAGGGCATGGACGCCAGCAACCAGCGCGCGCTGGACCAGGCGATGATCGAGCTCGACGGCACGCCGAACAAAGGCAAGCTGGGCGCAAACGCAATTCTCGCTGTGTCCATGGCCAGCGCTCGCGCCTGTGCCAACGCTCTCAAGATTCCTTTGTATCGCTACCTGGGCGGAGCGGCCGCCAATGTGCTCCCCGTACCGATGATGAACATTCTGAACGGCGGCGCACACGCTGACAGCAACGTTGACTTTCAGGAATTCATGGCCATGCCGGTGGGCGCGGAAACATTTACTGACGCGTTGCAATGGGGCGCGGAAATTTTCCATACGCTTAAGTCCGTGCTAAAGAAAAAAGGCTACAACACCGCTGTGGGCGATGAAGGCGGCTTTGCGCCGTCACTGAAAGCCAACGTGGAAGCCATTGAACTGATCCTGCAGGCGATTGAACAAGCCGGCTTCCGTGCCGGAGAGCACGTGTCCATTGCGCTCGATCCAGCAGCCAGCGAGTTTTACGACAAGAAACAAGGCAAGTACATTTTCAAGAAGTCAGACAAATCGGTTAAGTCCTCGCAGGAGATGGTGAAATTCTGGGCTGATTGGGCACGGCAATATCCGATTGTCTCGATTGAAGACGGCTTGGCCGAAGATGACTGGGACGGCTGGCGGGCTCTTACCGAAGAAGTAGGCGACAAGATTCAGCTGGTGGGTGACGACCTTTTCGTAACAAATACAGAACGTCTGAGCCGCGGGATTGACGAAGGCGTCGCTAATTCCATTCTGATCAAGGTGAACCAGATCGGCTCGGTGAGCGAAACGCTGGATGCCATCGACCTTGCGCGGCGTAACGGTTACACCGCTGTCATGTCACACCGCTCAGGCGAAACCGAAGATACTTTTATCGCCGACCTCGCGGTAGCTACCGGAGTAGGACAGATCAAGACCGGCTCGGCTTCACGCACAGACCGCATCGCCAAGTACAACCAGCTGCTGCGTATTGAAGAAGAGTTGGACGAGTCCGCGCGGTTCCTGGGACTATCAGCACTGAACTATGAAGGCGACGCAAAAGGGTAGAACCACTGACGTTGCAATTAAGACGGATGCAGATCGTAAAGTGCATGGTGAACCCTAAGGTCGCGTAAACAAAAAGGAGTCCCTTTGCAGGGACTCCTTTTGTTGTTAGCGAGTGTCGTGTTTAGTCGCGTTCGATCCAGCCGGAGCGTTGCATTCCTGCTCCGGGTTGTCCGCCGGAATCGTTGGCATGCATCTTTTCCCACTGTTCCTGTCCCAACGGCTGGGCGCCTTCCAGCTTTTTCTTCTTGAGTCCCTCGTTGATTTTTGGAAGCTGTGTGCTGGTGAGTTGCTCGAACTCCTTAATCACATCTTCCAGTTCGCGGCCCAGGGAATCGGCACGGGCGGATTGCTGCGCCGTGGGACGACCGTCATTACCCTGCACTTCGCCGTAGACGCTGGTCATGTATTCGCGAATGCGTTCTTCTCCGGTAATCGCGCCACCTTCTTTAGTGGCCACAATCTTGGAGCGAAGCGCGTCCGCGCTCGCCGCAAGCTGGTCCAGGTTGCTACGCAAAGTATCAGCCTGCGGAAGTTTGCCGCCGCGTTCACGTGCGTTATCGCGCAGGTTGGTGATGGCATCGACGGCGTAAGTCATGCGTCCAAGTTGTTTGAACAATTTCATGGAAAGATCAAACTGCGCGCGCCGGTCTTCCATGTTGTACGTGGCGCGGCGGTCAAGAACCAGGTTCAGTTTGGAGGTGTAAACCTGGTCGCCCTTGGTGAGCTTTACCGTGTAAGTACCGGGCAGAACGCGCGGACCAGTGGCGGCGCCAAAGGCCGCCTGCGCTGCCGGCGGAACCTGTGGCGGCTTCAAGTGCATGGACCAAGTGGCACGGTTCAGACCGCGATGTTTGGGGCCGTCAACAGTGTCCACCAATTTGCCAGCGGGATCAAAGATTTCAATTTTCAGGTCGCCATAGATGTGGCGGCCATGCTGGTAGTAGGTGATGAAGGCATCCTGATTGCGGTTCTGGCCGTAGAAGGTGGAATCGCCTTCCGCCCAGCCACCGTTGGAGTTGAGATATTGCTGCGCGGTACCGTCGAGCAGCACGGCGTCCTTGGACATAAAGTCCGGGGTGAGCATGCGCAGTGGAGCAATGTCATCAATGATCCAGATGCCGCGACCATGTGTGGCCAACACCAAGTCAGACTCGCGGGCTTGAATCACAATGTCGCGCACAGCCACTGCGGGGAAGTTGCTGCCGCGATACTGGGCCCATTGTTTGCCACCATCGATGGAAACCCACAAGCCGAATTCCGTGCCCAGGAACAGCAGGTTCGGAGCGACGGTATCTTCGGTGATGATGTGCGCGTAACCGCGGACACCGCTTTCCTGAACGCCCAAGGCCGTCCACGTTGCGCCGAAGTCAGTCGTTTTGTAAGCGTAAGGCTTCTGGTCGCCATAGGTGTGGCGATCGAAAGTGGCGAACGCCGTGCCTTCGTTGTACAGGCTGGCTTTTACGGTTGAAACCCAGGAGTTTTTAGGAAGCCCCGGGACCTTGTCTACAACGTTCGTCCAGGTCTTGCCACCGTCGCGTGTGACCTGCACATTGCCGTCGTCCGTGCCCACCCAAAGGACTTTCCTGTCCTTAGGCGATTCACTGATCGAGTAGATCGACGTGTGCATTTCGGCGGACGAGTTGTCCACGGTAACGCCGCCGGATTCTTCCTGTTTCTGTTTTTCCGGATCGTTGGTGGTCAGGTCGGGAGAGATGCGGTCCCATGACTGTCCATGATCGCGCGAGCGGAAAAGGAACTGGGCGCCCATGTAAATGGTCCCTTTTTCATTGGGGCTCATGTGGATGGGCGTGTTCCAGTTGAAGCGCAACTTCTTTTCCTTGTATTCCGGCAGCGGCTCAATGCTCACGCCGGCGAGCGTGTGACGGTTCACGCGGCCAATGTTGCCGCCCTGGGCTTCAGCGTAAATGTAATCCGGATCGGACGGGTCTTCGAAGACCCAGAAACCGTCGCCGCCGAAAATGTTTTCCCATCGCGAGTTAGTCACGCCGCCGGGGTAGGATGAATCGGCGATCCATGAACTGTTGTCCTGCAGGCCGCCGTAGACATGGTAAGGATCGGAGTTATCAACGCTGACATGGTAGAACTGCGAAACCGGCAGATTGAAAGCGTGCGCCCAACGTGAGCCGCCGTCCACGCTGCCCCACAGGCCGCCGTCGTCTCCGGCATAAACAATATTGGGGTTAGCGGGATTGATCCAAACGTCGTGATAGTCGGCGTGTCCGTTGGCGGTGGAACTGAAGCTGCGGCCGCCATCCACGCTGAGCAGCAGGATCAGGTCGCCCTTGTAAACCTTGTTCTCATCGGCGGGATCAACAGTGAGGTTGCCGAAATAAAAGGGACGCCAAACCATGAAAGCGCTGGCGTCCATTTTGGTCCACTTTTTGCCGCCGTCATCGGAGCGGTAGAGCGCGCTTTGTTTGCTTTCAATGTTGGCGTAAACGACATTGGGTTTGCCTGGGGCCACGGCAAGGGCAATGCGGCCATAGGGCTTTTCCGGAAGGCCTTGCGCATTAGCGGTGGTGATTTCCGTCCATGAGCTGCCATTGTCAGTGGATTTAAACATTCCGCTGCCCGGGCCGCCGCTGCGGAAAGTCCAGCCCTGGCGCCGGAAGTCCCACATAGTGGCATAGATGGTTTTTGGTTCCTTGAGGCTCATGGAGAGCATGGAGCAACCACTGGATGCGTTGGCGCCCGCCAGGACTTTGTTCCAGGTCTTGC
>JANXPR010000504.1 GCA_025357215.1 Acidobacteriaceae bacterium
TGGCCTTCCTGTCCAAAAGCCAGCACGGATTTTCCTTCAATGCCTTTGGTTCGCGATATCAGAACTTCCAGAGCAGCACCAACCCGGACGACGTGATCACCATCCTGCATGTTCCGGGTGTGGGTCTTTCCAGCGTCGACCAGAAGGTCTTTCGTTCTCCTTTCTATTGGTCGTATGACGTGGCCGCGGAAGGCTTGCGCCGCAGTGAACAGGGTTTTGTAACGCCCGGCGTTGTGGGCAGGTTTGATATTGATCCCAACCTTTCACTTCCGCTGCTGTTTAAAGGATGGATGTTCCGTCCGGAAGTTGATTTGCGCAACACCGTCTACACCCAGCAGCAGAGTCTGTTGGGAGCACAGAATCAGCAGGTGGCTTCCCACAACGTGCTGAACCGCAAGACCATTGAGTCCACGCTGGAACTTCGCCCGCCGGTGCTGGCGAAGGTTTTTGACGGCACGCTCTTTGGGCGGACGATAAAGCACACCATTGAACCAGATCTGATCTACCGCTACAGCAATAGCGTTGAGAATTTTGGCGGAGTCATACGCTTTGACTACCGCGACATTCTGAGCAACACCAACGAACTGGAGATCGGGCTCACGCAACGCCTTTACTCCAAGCACAAAGAAGACGATTGCTCTCTCCAGGACGCCAAAGCCAGCTATCGCGCCGCATCCCGGAACCCGAACCCCGCGATTCTGGACCGTGAAACCGCGACGTCAGCCGGCTGTACTCCGTCCGGGGCCAATGAATTTCTGTCGTGGGAAGTAAAAATGAAATACTTTGCTGATCCCAACTTTGGTGGCGCTATCCTCAACGGACGGCGCAACGTGCTCACCACGACCGTGGACTTCGCGGGCATCGCCTTCCTCACCGATCCGCGGCTGTTTTCGCCGGTAGTTTCCAAGCTGCGTTTTCGCACCACCGGCAACAGCGATCTCCAGTGGCAGATGGATTACGACAGCAAGAAAGGCCGCATCAATTCCAGCACCTTTTACTCGACGATCCATTTCGGCGATTTCTTTGTGGAAGCCAGCCACGCTTACCTTCAAGTCCCCGGCGAGATTGTGAAGGACCCCAACTCCCCAATCGGCGCCACCCTGCCCTTCTGCACGCCGCATATCTTCAACCAGGCAGCATGCGTTCCTCTGGTCTTCAACCAGTTCCGCGCCCTGGTGGGCTACGGTAGCCCCAGCAAGCGAGGCTGGAGCATCGCCGCCCAAGCTGGCGTTGACTCCGAATTTAACTTGTTGCAATATTCCGCGGCGCAAACCGCTTACAACTGGGATTGCTGCGGAATTAGCTTTGAATATCGCCGCTTCTCGTTGGGCTCCGTCCGTAATGAAAATCAGTACCGGTTTGCGTTCACTCTCGCCAATATCGGGTCGTTTGGAAACTTGAAGCGCCAGGCGCGGTTGTTCTAGTAGGCTTGTAGAGAATTCCAACCACAAAGGACACGAAGGCGCACGAAGAGATGCGTTGTTTTTGTTGCGCATTCAAGAGCCACTTCTTGAGACGAATTCCTTCTGCAGCTAAACTCCAGCGCCGTAGGCGCGAAAGCGAGCGCTGCGAGCGTAGCCCAGCGCGGAAGCGCTGGGAAAGCGGCGCATAAAGGTCGAGCCCCGGCGGGGCGGCACAGGAAGCCTGGTTGCGAAGCGCCAGGCGCGGCTGTTCTAGGGTCCCTGCGAAACCTTGTTTTCCCACCCGAAACCAGCAGTACAATATCTACATCCTTGCAGAGAAGGGTTAGGGAATCGTTATGAAGCGCAGAATCTGTCTCTGGGCATTAATCGGTTTCACCGTGGCTTGCTGTTGGGCGGCTTTTGCATTTTTCACCATGCCCAATCCCTACTTTGGACGCTCCGCGATAGTGGCAATCACCGCTCCCGCTTCGTTAATCGGACGGTCCATGCCGCTTAGTTTGTATTGGTTCATTCTGCTCAACGGCGCTATTTACGCTTTGGTGGGGCTTCTCATCGAAGTGTTGCGGCCGGTCAATCGGCATCGCCTTTCAAACTGAGCCCTATTCAGGGCTTGGCTTTCGACTTTGTACGGCAGATCGTCACCACGGTGGTCCGTTGCGGTTAAAATGACAATGCCCATGGATCTTACCGCCAAGCAACGCCGTCTTCACGAATCGCTCTCCGCGCTCGGTCGTACGCTTGTCGCATACTCGGGCGGCGTTGATTCCGCTTATCTGGCCTTTGCCGCCTATCAGATTCTCGGGGACAACATGCTGGCGGTTATCGCCGATTCGCCCAGTCTGGCACGCACGCATTTGCAAGACGCTATCGCCTTTGCGGAAGAACAACACATTCCCTTGCAGATCATCCAGACGGCTGAGATGGAACGCAGCGAGTACGTCCGCAATGACGGACAGCGGTGCTTCCATTGCAAGGACGAGCTTTTTCGGGTGATGGAAGATTTCGCGCAAAAGAATAGTTTCTCGTCCATTGCTTACGGTGTGAATGTTGACGATCAGGGCGACTTTCGTCCGGGGCAATCTGCCGCGCGCCAACACGGCGTAGCCGCACCGCTGTTGGACGCGTCTTTGACTAAAGCTGACGTCCGCGAACTGGCTCGCATGGCTGGGTTGCCGGTTTGGGAGAAGCCGGCGTCCGCCTGCCTGTCTTCCCGGATCGAATACGGCCGCCCAGTGACCCGTGAGGCCCTGGCCGCTGTTGAACAGGGTGAAGACGCCCTACGGGCCCTTGGATTCCGCCAATTCCGCGTACGCCATCACGGCGAGATCGCCCGGATTGAGATCAGCCGCGAAGAACTTGAACAGGCCCTTACTTCGGCTATGTTTGCCGAATTTACCCGTATTTTCAAAGACTTGGGATTCACCTACGTCACGGTGGATACGGAGGGTTTCCGATCCGGCTCCATGAACGCGTCATTAAATTTAACTTCGAAAAACTTGGCTTCAAACCCAATCTCGAACCAGACTTCGGGCTCCCCATTCTCCGCAAAACTCGTCAAACTCGTCCCGTAAGGCCAGGCCAAAGCCCCCTCATGAGATAATCTCCAGGTACAGGTGTTTACCTACAAGGCGGTTCTTTTGGCACGATTTCGCGAGTTTTCTCTCACCCTTTTCGCACTTTTAGTTTTTATGGGCGCCGGCTGTAAGGCCCAAACGGCTACCGGATCAAACGGGTTGGTGCCGTTGGTTTCTCACCGTATTCAGACGGAGTTGCGGGCCCGTTATGGTGTCCCCCAGACCATCACCATCAGCATTGCGGAGCCAAAGCCGTCGGAAGTTCCGGGCTATGATTCGATTCAAGTCACCTTTACTGGCGGAAAGCAGCCCACCACGCTGGAATTTCTCTTGTCCACGGACCGCAAGACCATAGCGCACATGGAGAAGATCGATATCTCGCAGGACTTCATGTCCAAGATTGACTTGAAGAGCCGGCCGGTGCGCGGAAAGAAAGAAGCCCAGGTTACGCTGGTAAATTTTGACGATTTCCAGTGCCCTTACTGCGCTCAAATGCATTCCATCTTGTTCCCTGGGCTCCTGGAAAAATATGGTGATCGCGTCCGTTTCATCTACAAAGACTATCCTCTCGTGGAAATCCATCCCTGGGCCATGCATGCCGCAGTGGACGCCAACTGCCTGGCAGACCAGAGCAACGAAGCCTACTGGAGCTTTGCAGACTACGTTCACGGCAGCCAGAACATGTTTCGCGGCAAAGGGCTGGCGGAAAACCTGGTCGTGCTGGACCTGGTCGCGCGCGATCAAGGGACAAAGTACAAAGTGGATTCGGCCAGGCTGGATGCTTGCGTGAAAAAACAGGATGAAACGGCCGTACGGGCCTCCATGGTGGAAGCCGATAAGCTCGGCGTGGACTCAACTCCCACAATGTATATAAATGGTGAAAAAGTGTCGGGAATCATGCCCATGGAGAGCTTGTACGCTATCCTTGATCGCGCTCTGGCGGACTCCGGACAGCAACCCCCCACGAGCGCAACAAAGTAGATTAGTTGGGCAAAGTCGAGTATCGTTACCGGCATCTACAAAGAGACAATTTGGAGGCTGTTTTGATTCAGGCGCGTCCCTATCGGCGCAGTGCTTTCTATACGCTCGGCTTCGTGTGTCTGCTGGGACTTCTCGGCTGTCCGCGCGGTACCGATAAAGGCGTCATGGCCAAGGTGAACGGGTACAAAGTGCTCCGTTCAGAAGTTGACAAGAGTTTTAACAGCCAGACCGCCGGGACCACTCAGAAGCCGACGCAAGCGGAAGAAGAAGCGCTCCGGTTGAACATCCTGCTGCGGATTATTGACGTGCAATTGCACCTGCAACAGGCCCAGAAACTTGGCGTGGTGGCCACCGATGATGAAGTAGAAAGCAAATTCAGCCAGATCAAGGCCCCTTATACGCAGGAAGAATTTCAAAAAATCCTGAAAGACCGCGGCTTTACCGAAGACGAATACAAGCAGGAAATCCGCCGCAATCTGACCATCGACAAACTTCTGAATAAAGAAATTGCTTCCAAGGTCACCATTTCGGATTCAGACATCCAGAACTACTACAACCTGCACAAAGCCGACTTCAACCTGATTGAAGCGCGCTACTACGTGGCCCACATCTTCGTCAGCGCACTGCCCACAGGCTCCGGCAGTTCAGCCACGGCTGAGGACCAACGCAAAAAGATCCAGACCATTTACAACCGCCTGCAGAGCGGTGAAGACTTTGCCGGCGTTGCCGGCCGCTACTCAGAAGACCAGGATACGGCACACAACGGTGGCGAACTCGGGGCCATGCCGGAATCACAGCTTAAAAACACTGATCCCGCCACCCGCGAAGCCATGCAAAAGCTCAACTCAGGCCAGTTCAGCGGTGTTATCACGGTGATTAACCCCAATACCCATCAGACCACCGGGTATCGCATTGTGAAGCTGTTGAGCAAGGAAGCCGCCGGACAGCGGGACATGAGCGATCCTGCGGTACAGCAATTTATCCGCAGCCAGCTGCGTACGCAGCGCGAACAGCTTCTGCGCGTGGCTTACGATGAAGTGTTGCGCGATGGCGCCAGCGTGGAAAACTACTACGCTGAACAGATCATGAAAAACTCAGCAGGGAATAAGTAGGTCTTAAAACGAAATTGCGAAGCTTGAACGCGCAGCCGCTTAAACCGGCTGCGTTTTTCTTTTTACTCCACTTCGCCCAACGCCTGTCCGGCCTCCACGGCAGCCCCTTCACTCACCGTAAGTTTCTTGACGACGCCTTTTTTCGGTGACTTCAGCTCGTTCTGCATCTTCATGGCTTCAATCACCAGGATGGGCTGCCCGGCTTCCACTTCCGTGCCCGGGGGAGCAAGAATACGGACAACTTTGCCCGGCATGGGAGCGGTAATGCGTTTCGGTCCTTGGCCGCCGGATTCCGCGGCGCGTCGTGAGCGCAAGGAACGCGGATCACGCACGGCCACGACAAAGCGCTGGTTGCTCACCAGTATGTTCGTCTCGCCCGCCGTGATCTCTTGCTTTACTTCATACGAACGGCCATCCAGCAGAATCGACAGCGAACCCTCTTGAGTGGCCCGTACATCCGCGGGAAATTCGCGCCCGTCCAACGTGCAGCGCCAGGCGCCGGCTACATTCTCTGATTCAACGCGCTTAAGCTCAACACGGCTCGTCTTGTTGCCGATGGTTACTTCGTAAATCATGACCGGCGGACTCCTTCATCACGGGCGCTACGCTTCCACGCTGATTGGTTTGAGGAGCCGTTGCCATTGCCTAGCGAGGGTTTGCCAGCGGATTTGCTCGCCGCGCTGTTAACGTTTGCGGCGACCGCGCCGTTGGCCGTGAAAATAGCTGCTGCAACTGCCACAATGTTCTGGAGCGTCGCGTTATTACTGGACGCCTCTTTCGGTGCTTCCGCCAGCAGCCGGTCAAGAAATCCAGTGTCGATTTTGGCGGCAATAAAGTCCGGATGATCAAGAATGCGACGGAAGAGGCCCAGATTCGTTTTGATCCCGCCAACAAAATATTCGTCCAATGCACGTTGCATGCGCGCGATGGCGGCGTTGCGGTCCGGCGCGTACACAATCAGCTTGGAAAGCATGGGATCGTAATCCAGCGGCACAGTCCAGCCTTCATAGACGCCGCTGTCTTCGCGCACGCCAGGGCCCGACGGTCTCCGCAGCCGCGTAATCTTGCCCGGCGACGGGAAGAAATTGTTGTCAGGATCTTCAGCATAGATCCGGCATTCCAGCGCGTGCCCGCGCAGCTGTACATCTTCTTGCTTGAAGGGCAGCTTTTCCCCCGACGCGATGCGCAATTGCAAGTGGACCAGGTCCAGCCCGGTTACCAGTTCGGTCACGGGATGTTCCACCTGGAGGCGCGTGTTCATCTCCAGGAAGTAAAAGTTACGACTGGCGTCTACCAGGAACTCGACCGTACCGGCGTTGGTGTAGCCTGCCGACTTTGCTGCCTGCACCGCGACGGCGCCCATGCGCCGGCGCAAGTCTTCGTCCACGACAGCGGAGGGGGCTTCTTCAATCACTTTCTGATGGCGGCGTTGCACGGAACACTCACGCTCGCCCAGATACACCACGTTGCCGTGCTCATCGCCCAGCACCTGGATTTCAATGTGCCGCGGATTCTCAATGAACTTTTCGAGATAGACTTCGCCATCGTTAAACGAACGCAAGGCTTCGCTTTGTGCGGTTTCAAACGACGGCTTGAGTTCATCTGGCGTGCGCACCAGCCGCATGCCTTTGCCGCCGCCGCCTGCCGCGGCTTTGATCATCACCGGATAGCCGATTTTCGGCGCAAGTTCCTGCGCTTCCGGCAGAGTGAGCCCCCTGGCCGATCCCGGCACCAATGGCACTTTGGCGGCTTGCATGGCCTGCCGCGCACGCGTCTTGGAACCCATCAACTCCATGGCCGAGGCCGGCGGTCCAATGAACTTTACCCCGGCTTCAGCGCAGGCCCGCGCGAACTGGGCATTTTCCGAGAGAAACCCGTAGCCCGGATGGATTCCTTCTGCTCCGCTTCGCTTGGCCACGTCCAGGATCTTGGCGGAGTTCAGGTACGATTCGCGGGCCGCTGCCGGACCGATAGGATAGGCTTCGTCCGCCTGGCTCACATGCAACGCGGCGCGGTCCACGTCAGAAAATACAGCCACCGACGTGATTCCCATCTCGCGACAGGCGCGGATGACGCGCAAGGCGATTTCGCCGCGATTCGCTATGAGTATTTTCTTGAACATGAAAGTTAGCAGCGAACTGCCGGCCAGATCGCCCGCAGCCTGCAACCACGAAAACCTCGATTGTAATTGATCTGCGCACCCGCGATTTGTGAGGGAAGTCACAGTAAAAAGCCCCTCCGTAATGGAGGGGCTTTTCGGAAGCACGAAATACTTACTTCTTTTGCGAAGGTGTGGGAGTGGCTTCCAGTACTATGGCGCCGCTGCCGCTGTTTTTCTTGGCGGCTTCTTCAGCCTTCTTTTTTCTCGCGGACATGGCTTTGTCAATCCAATCGTTTGCCGCCTTCACGTAGTCCGCGCGCGCCTGG
>JANXPR010000510.1 GCA_025357215.1 Acidobacteriaceae bacterium
CGAGGGCGTTCTGCAGTTCAGCCACCAACTGGTAGGCGAGATCGGGCCTGCCGGCTGCCAGGCACGAGGTCTTCAGGTCGGTAATCATGCCGATCTGATTTCCCCGCGCCTTCATGGCCACGTGTTCCAGGTTCCACCAGGGACTGCGCGCCTTGCGGTGCTTGGTCTTTTGCTGGTGAAACTCGCCGGTAAGCGAGAACCGTTTCCTCACAAAGCGGGGAAAGCGGTCTTCCTCCAGAATGCAGATCCAGTCGAAATCAAAATCACCGCCGTTCTTCTTGGCGGTCTCCGAGTGGAGAACATAGGTGCCCTCCAGCAGGACTTGATGTGAAGTGATCTGCTCGGCTAGGTCGGACGCCGTCTTGCAGCCCTGTTGGTCTAGGATACCCGTGAGCTGCGCGATGAGATTTGCCGTAGAGAAGTGCTCCATCGGAAGCAAGTCCTCACACATGCGAATCGGATAGCGCACGCACAGGCCGCGCCGGGAATCGAGGGCCACAATAGCTTGCTGCGGTGGAATCCAGTCGGATCCCGCATACAGTTGGCCATGGTGGACCACGAGATAGCCATCGTCCGCCAGCGCAAATGCCGGAAGACGAAAACCACCTCCGGTAGCTATCTTGAAGGCCCAGCGGGCAAGCAGCCGGTTGAGTTGATTGTTGATGTGGGGATAGCGGACGATGTCGCCCGTGGTGTCGGCCAGCAACGCGGCTTCGACTGTCCTGACTTCTTCGTCTTCGTTCTTGTCCGGGTCATCGAGCCCAAGAAGTTCGAGCAACTCCTGGTACCGGCCCGCACTCACCGACTCGTTCAGCCGGCGCACCTGTCCCAATGCTTCGGTCAGGATTTCCAGTTGAATCGAGTCGTCCGGTGCGTGTTCGATGAGCGTGTAACTGGACTCGAACTCCAGCCTTCGCGAGAGTTCACGAATGCCCAGCACGACCGGCCCGCAAAACTTCCGGCCCTTGCCAAAGGCTGAATACACCATGGCCGGCATCTTCAGTCCTGGCTTTATCGCGCTTTCTGGAAGAATGATATCGGCGTCGAGCAGCTCCGCGACGTCTTCTTCCATGACCTTGAATGAACCTTTGGCCTGGGTTTTTTCAAAGGCCAGCCGGAACTGGTAAAAGCAGTTTTCCGGCAGCTGAAGCTTCTCAAACAGCGAACGCCGAATCCATCCGCGGCAGTCGTTGGTCCCGAGAACATGGTCTTCAACCACCAGCACCGATGCGTTCGGCTCCTCGATCACCACCTTGCAGGAGGAGACCAGGATGCCGAAATACACGATGGCTGCCTGCGGCCAGTGCTGGAAGCGCTCCGCTATCGACTGGCTGTGGTCCGCATCGACAAAGTAGAACTTGCCGTCTTTCGAAGAACCACTCGCTCCCACCAGTTTGTAAGGAATGTTCTTGAATTTGAGGTTTGCCATCGCGTTCTCGACCAGGGATTCCTCATAAGCATCCAGAGGTTCCTTGGGGACGTTCACAACGGCGACTTTGATTCCCGGATAGAGCGCATGGAGAAGGGTGGCCTCCAGCGTCGTCTCCAGGTTGGTGAGCCTTTGGGTCACACTTCCTGTTGCGTCGATGTCAAGCGTAACAACCTGCTCGATGGAAAATTTGCTTTGCTTTGTCATCGTCTTGTTGCTCCTTAGTTTTGTTCGGGTAACCGGCAAAGCTAAGGAGTTTTGCTTTCCGCAAGCTCTCCGCCTCCGCCTGGCTCACCCGTTTTCTGGGTTTTTTCTGGCCAGGCAGGACTTCGAGCCGGGTCAGCACATCTCCCTACAAAAAGCGTGTAGGGTCTTCAAAGGACCAAAGCTCGTTCGTACGCTTCTGGTCTCTTTTGAAAGCTGGTGCCAACTCGCTGGTACTGCTGATTCAACTTCGGCTTAACGCCTGTTTCACAATCTTGGGTTCGTTGCCGGTGAGCTCCGGCACGGCCTTCCAGGCGACCAGGGTGTAAAACACCTGGCCGGACTTAAACGCCTGTACCAACGCTTCGCCTTCATTGGTCATCTCCTGTCCGAGTTCCGGCTTGTCACCGGAGTTGCCGGATTGCGGCAGGAAGTAGCGCACGTTTTCGCTGGTCATCTCCCTGCGGCGGCGGCGCTCGCCGCGGCCGTTCTTGCCGGCCCCGTCGTGGGCTGTTGCTTCCGTTGCTGTTTTCACTGGATCCATGGTTTCCTCAAATTCATTGCGGGTTGTTGAGCGATGTCTCCTGGGCCAGCGCATCCCGGCGTTCGCCCTCGATTAGCTTCTCGCCGTATTCGGCAATCAGCAGACCACCGGGGTTCTGTTCAGAGCGTTGCTCGGTGATCAGCCGGATGTGATACTCGCCCACCAGCTTGTCGGTCGCGGACGCGATGGACTTCCTTGACGCCAAACACGGTGAAGGTCAGCGGATCGTCTTTTTCTGGTTCAAGCGAACGCAGATGGAAGACCGAGGTGATCTGGTCATCGTGTATCTTGCCCACGGTATTGTCTTTTTCGATGGCATTGAGCGTCACCCGCCGGAGATTGGCGGTCATCATGTTCAGGCCGTCCGCCCAGTTGCGGTTGACGGAATCCGCCGAGAAATTCAGGTAACGTTCCAGGAACAGCCGCACAAAGGCCCGGCGCTCAAGATCGGTCGGTTCAGCGCCTGCGCCCTGGGCGACGTTCATGAGCAGCCTCGCCGGCGTCGGTTGCTGGCCGACCACATTGGCGGTGCCGGTCGAGTCCACACGGATCACCGTTGGCGGTTGCAGGCGGACATAAGCCGCCATGGCAACCGCCACCAGTGCCAGGGGGACGCAGAGAAAGGCCAGGAGCATCGCACGATTGGCATACGCCCGCAGCGCTCCATCGTGTTCGTAGTACCGGCTGTACCTCAGCTTCTCCGGGGCTTCTTCTTTCGTCTTGTTATTTTTTTTCTTTAACCACATGAATTTGTTCTCCTACTTGCGAAACCAACGGCCGAAGCACCGGCCAATCAAAAACGCAATGAGCGTGGTGATGCTGTACGGCCTGAACTGCGAATCTTTGGGCTCATAGATCGGCCCTCGAAACCATGCCATGTCCGTTCCTCCTTTGCTCATGAACCGTTCTCACTCTCGGTACTTGCGGTCGCGCCGCGGAAGGCCC
>JANXPR010000532.1 GCA_025357215.1 Acidobacteriaceae bacterium
GCCCGCCCGATGGCGGCAATGGCTCAGGACCGCACAAACCTCCGAAAATACCGCCCAACGATTCGGTGATCGCAAAAACCGGCAACGGCCCCGACCCTTCACCGGGCCGCGGAAATCATGACGCCGGCGGATCTCGCGGCAATTCGAACAACAATCACGGCGGCAGCCATGGATCTTCCGGAAATACCGCTTCAACCGGCCAGCACTCCGGCGGTGGTTCCAGTTCTAGCGGCGGATCACACTCCAGCAGCAGTTCCAGTTCCAGTGGCGGATCGCATTCCGGTGGTGGTTATTCCGGTGGCGGATCTTCCTCTAGCGGTGGGTCGTCTAGTAGCGGATCGTCCTATTCAGGTTCGAGCTCCGGGTCCAGTTCCGGCTCGTCGCATTCCGGTTCATCGTCTTCAGGTGGCAGCAGTTCCTCTGGGTCTTCAAGCTCTAGCTCGTCAAGCTCGGGCTCGTCGAGTTCGAACTCTTCGTCCAACGCAGGGTCCTCGCGTCCTAAATAACTCTTTCGTTTTGTTGTAAAGAAATACGCTTCCGGGCAGTCACCAAGATGTCCGGGTTTTTATTTTTGCCATCGCCGCCAGGATTTAACCCTAAACCCCGGCTGTTCTATACTTCTCAGGTGCCAGACGACAACAGCGCGCCCGCCGCAATTACTGCCAGCGAAGATATCTTAAGTAAAGAACCGCCTCCAGCCGACGAGCGAATCCACTACGGCCCCGGCGAGTTCCACTTCGCGGACGCTCGCATCCCGGAAGGGCGCGGTCCTTTCCCGGTTGTGTTCTTTATTCATGGCGGATACTGGCGTGCAAAGTACGATCTCACTTACGCTGGCCATGTTTGCGCCGCATTGAAGAAAATCGGTATTGCCAGTTGGAACGTGGAATACCGCCGCGTGGGCAATCCCGGCGGAGCGTGGCCCGGCACTTTTGAAGATATCCGCGGCGCATACCGGAGCCTGCATGAAAGTGGACAGAAAGTGCTTCCGCGTCTCGACCTGAAACGTGTTTGCGTTGCCGGCCACTCCGCCGGAGGCCAATTGGCTCTCTGCCTCGCCGCCTTTGAAAAAAGCGTTACTCGCGTTCTCTCCCTGGCCGGCGTTGTCGATCTGCACCGCGCGTGGGAGCTGCACTTAAGCAATGACGCGGTGGTGGAGTTCCTTGGCGGATCGCCAACTGAGGTCCCCGACCACTATCGTGAAGCGTCTCCGGCTGAAAAGCCCATTCCTCAGGCCACGCAAAAGTTGATTCACGGAACCACCGACACCTCGGTTCCTTACGAAATCAGCCAGCACTATGTGGAACGCAAAAAGAAACAAAGCGAGAAAGTGGAACTGATCACCTTGCCTGATACCGGACACTTTGAGATCGTCGATCCGTCTTCGTCCGTCTGGAGCAAAGTCCAGGAACCCTTTATCGCGCTGACCCGCGCCTAAAAACCGCGCCGGCAAACTTTAGCCCCTGCAAGCAAAAACCGCGCGAGCATATCTTCCACCCGCGCGGCCACAAACTCCGAAAAGTACTCTTCTATTTCTTAGCGTACAGCTCAACTCCATCCGCCTTCGGGAAAGAATAAGACAGCGGCTTTCCTGAAAACGACTTCGAAGGATTGTGTGTAAAGAAACTGGCTGAGTTCGGCACTTGCAGTTTCCATCCGTTAGAAGTGGTCAGCGTACCAGGCAGAATAATCGCTACGTGACCGCCGGTTTCAGACGACATCACGGCTACGGTCGCGCGTCCGCAGTTCGCAGCCGCTTGGGCTTTCTTCAGGGCTTCCTGGTCGCTCGCAGCACCCAGGTGTTCCCATTCCGCGGCGGCTTTCTTGCCGATTTCCGCCGGCGTCGTGGACTTGGAATCCGCGTTGAAATCCTTCACGCTGTAGATCTGGTCCAACGCTTGCGCCAGCGCGCCGCGGCATCCGCCATCCAGCGGAAGCTGGCATCCGGTGAATTTCTGAAGCGCTGTTTCCATGTACTTCTGCTGGTCAGCGCCGTATTCGGCTTTCTTGCAGTCCTGCGGCGTTGCCACGCTCGCCAGGACTACGAGGAATACTGCACAATAAATAACTTTTTTCATGGCACCTAGACTCCTGTTGTGTGGAATAGTTTTAACTGATGAGGGCATGTGGCGGCTTAACCAGACAGATAACTTAACTAGACAAACGAATAGCAGGATTTTATATATAAACCGTTCTCACTACCCGTTACGGCAGTACATTGCCTTAACGCAGCGTCCGGAGGAACCTATGCCTGATGGGAACTGCATTTAAGCTAGCTTACCGGGCAGATAGCGGCATGACTATTTGCTACTTGCGGTTCCGAACCATCACAGCCGCACCCTGCCCTACCGATAGCAAGGTAATCGCCGAGATCATCCCCAGCGAAATTACGCAGTAAATACACCAGACGCCCAGAATGGCCGACTCAATGTGCGTGAGGTACATTGAGAACGCAAACCCGCCCAGCGCGAACACCGGCAGGATCTTCCAGGCTTTCTTGATTGCCATGCCACCCAGCAACGCGTAGCCAACCATGCCGATCACCGCCACCGGGACGCCTCCCAGCGTCGCATAAGGGCTCTTGTTCACGATGCCGCAGTCCCATTTCTCGTTGATACTGCAAGGCGAGGTCTCCGTGCGATAGTGTTCACGTAGCGCAAGCGCCGCCACCACGATTCCAGCAACTGCCAGCACAGCAATCAGCCATCTC
>JANXPR010000542.1 GCA_025357215.1 Acidobacteriaceae bacterium
GGTGAACAGGGCAATTCCCTGCGTTGGTGAATTGGGGTTGAGTACCTTGTCAATGATCGGACCCAGCAAAAGAAGACGGAAAGCTTCCAGCGCACCCACGGAAGCCATGAGCAGTATTGCGGAGATAAATGGGAGCAGGTAGGGGCGCAGGAATCCGACAAGACGAGTCAGTTGCCGCATACGCCTCCCAGTGCTTCACAAACCAGGGCCTCATAAAGCATTCCACTCAATTCTAATGGAGCAGGAGCAAATACGGCCTTGTGGATGCTCAAGCGGTTGTAAATTCTTGTTAATTACTTAGGCGCATCGCGATGGACTACCTTTACGCGGTATCCGGCTTTGGCCAGACGTTTCTTCACGTCTTCGGCAATCATCACCGAGCGGTGCTGCCCGCCGGTACAGCCAAAGCCGATGGTGAGGTAGCTCTTGCCTTCGCTCACGTAATGCGGAACCAGGTAAATCAGCAGCTCAGAAATACGGTCAATAAATTCCTGCGTCTGCGGAAACGAGCGTATGTACTTCGCAACTTTCGGATGTCGTCCCGTAAACGGACGAAATTCCGGAACAAAGTGCGGATTGGGAAGAAAACGCACGTCGAAGAGCAGGTCAGAGTCCACGGGGACGCCGGCTTTGTAGCCAAAGCTGACCATGGAAACCAGAATGTCTTTGTCCGTGCTGCCGGACGTGAATTTGTTCGTGATGTGCGAACGCAGTTCGTGTACGTTGAAGCGTGAGCTATCCACCACAATATCCGCCATCTTGCGGATGGGCTCTAGCATGCGGCGCTCTTGCCGCAGCGCGGACTTTACCGTTGAACCCTTGCCTAGCGGATGCGGACGGCGCGTCTCGCTGAAGCGGCGCAGCAGGGATTCATCCGATGCTTCCAGAAAAAGCACCGTGGTGTTTACCTGGCGCTTGAGCGAATGGATAATGTCCGGGAGTTTTCTTAACTGCTCGCCTTCGCGGATGTCCGTGACCAGCGCCGCTTTTTCGATTTCCGACGACTGCTTGACCAGATCAGCAAAGCGCGGGATCAGTCCGATGGGCAGGTTGTCCACACAGTAGTAGCCCAGATCTTCAAACGCCTTAAGTACAGACGCCTTGCCGGAACCTGACATGCCGGTGATCACCACCAGATGGGCGCGGCGTTGCGGAGGCCGTGCTTTTACACCGCCCCTGCGTGGAGTTTTCCGTGAGGGGGACACACAGCGATACTAACATGAGATTGACGGCAGGAATTCGCCGAGCCCGCTCTTTCAGAAAGACGATATTTCAAGAAGACGAAAGCTCGGTTTGTGGGACCGACTCTTCCATCTGTTGCGAGAGCGAATACATCGTGCGCCACGCCCGGGTGAGCATGCGCGACTCCATCTGATGTTTCCATTCCTGCACGCTCTTCTCGGCCAGTTCGCGCGAGGCTGACTCCGGCATCAGCTGCAAGAGCCGGAAGCACCCGGCCATTTTTTCCCAGGCATCAAACAGCCGGCCGTCTGCCCACAAAAGCGCCACGTTCAGGCGCTGCTGTTGCAACGGAGCCAGCTTGCGTCCGCGCAAATGCGTTGCCCACGAGCGGGCTTTCACTGGATTGTCCCTAAACCACGCCTGGAACACCGCGGCTTCCACAAACAATCTGTCGCGCAGCCCGGCTGACGAGGTGCGTGGAGCGGCCAGTGCATCTTCCAGATATCTGGTTGCCGATGTAATGTCCTGCCGTTCAGACGCCCAGAGATAAGCCAGCCAGTTGGCCGTAACGGCATCACGGGAACCGTCACTTACGGCGGTGGCGCGGGCCACCGAACTCTGGTTCCACTGGCGCGGATGTTCGCCGCGTCCCAGGGCCATCTGCAATTCAATGATGGCCAGCCAGCGCGTCGCCAACTCGTCATGCTTGGCCAGCATGAGTAAACGTGCGCCGTCAGAAAAGTTTCCACGACGGCTCACATCCGGCATCAACGCCGCCAGTCCCCAAAGCACGGAAATCGCGGAAAAAACATGGACCGCGTATTCCAAAAGAAAGTTGGCGCCCCTGGCATACGTGGACGCTTCCAGCACGGCCGGCAATAACAAATTGGCCAACGGTCCGCCCAGAAGAAGAGCGCGCAAGCGGCGGACCAGATGGTCCGTCTTGCCCGGCTCCAGCACAAGAACTCCCAGGGGCAGCACACGGCAGGCATGAAGCTTCTGCCCATCGTGGCAGTTTTCGCTCGATGCGGAACGTAGATTCAGTTCCGCAAAACGGAAGCCGGCAAGCTTGCCGGCAACCAGATGTCCTAGTTCGTGGATCAGCGCAGCCAGGGCCAGGGCGCAAGCCGGAATTGCCAGCACGGTCACAAAGAACGCAATAGGACTAAGCGAGATTCCATTCATTACCAGGCGCAAGATCGGCATGCTGATCAAGGCCAGAATGATGAGGCTGCTGAAGAAAAGATATTCGCCGGAACTGAGCTTGCTTGAGACCTCACGCGGCACAGGCCGGATCATGTCCAGGATAGGCGTGGACGTGGGCGAGTACTGAGAAATCAGTCTTGTGTCTGCAGCAAGTTCCATGTTTGGGGAGTGGGCCGGAAGACCCTGCCACTCCACATATTAATGTTGTTCAGGCCACAGACACACGGGGCTAAAGGAGATGGCCTTTGGTCACCCGGTTGGGTGACTATAGGAAGGCGGAGAAATGGACGATAAGGGGCGACAAAGTTGACGGTCACGACCATGTCGGCCCCATTTCTCCTCCACCACCTGTCATGTTGAGCGACTCCGAATCCGCGCTTGCGGACGAGGAGGAGTCGAAACATCCCGACAACACCTCGGATGCCCGTGAAGCTTCCGGGAGTTCTCTTAAGACCAAGTGGCGACCGGGTTTCGGACCCTTCCCGATTACAGCGATGTGGCCCTACGCCTCCCCCTTCATCCCAAGGACTAAAGGACTTAGCGAATTCATCCCAAGAGACCAATTTTGTGGAGCGCAGGCGCCCTCGCCTGCGGCTTTTGGGCTTTCCGATCACCCGACCACCAGATGAACCGATCACCCGATTTGGTGTATCCCCTCCCGCTCCATCCCAAGGTCTAAAGGATTTACGCGATTCATCCCAATCAGCTTGTGGCACAGGCACTCCTGCCTGTGCGGTTCGGGTTTTCCTTTCCGATCACCCGATTTGGTGTATCCCCTCCCTCTTCATCCCAAGATCTAAAGGACTTAGCGAAATCGTCCCAACGAACCGTTCCCGCTCCGGTTTGGCCGGCTGCTTGATTTTCAAAGAGCTATTCCCAGCCGCCTGGGCGGTCGGTTTTGAATGCAACTTGCTAGATTATTTTTCTTATTTTAACACTTTTTATTCGCCATGTCACGCGCGAAGAAGAACAGGTAGTGGTGCAGTTTGAAAATCACCAAGACGCAGGCTTCCAAATCTGAACAATTTTATCGTCGGCATTCTTTCCCTCAACAGGATTGGGAAGAAGCGATGCCACAAGGTCTTCTTCTCTCATGATTTTTCGGCTGTTTTTTCCAGCAGCCTTTACCAATTCCTTCGAGTTTCTGCCAATGGGTGGAAGGATATAGACGACTTTTTTAGGGTGTAATTTTTTAAGAAGCCGAATTGCGGGGACTTGATCCGAGTCGCCCGTTATGAGGATGAGAATATCGTAATCGTTAGCGCGCTCAATGATGGCAATCGCGATATTTACGTCCGTCTGCTTCTCTGCTGGCTTGTCAAACGTCTCCTTGCATCTCGCGCGACAGTTGATCCAGTTCTCTTTGAATTCTCCCAGAACGTGCGTTACGCCCGTGTACTTTAGAGCAGTAAGATATGTTTGCTGACGCATTCTTTTCCCCTGATCCCAATAAGGATACGAAGTAAAAATAATGACCTCTGAGAGTTCCTCGGTTTCCAGGTCCAGGGATCGGGATATCAGGGTGCGAAAGCAGAGCCACTTGTATTTCTGGTATTTAGCACGCTCTTGCTCGGTTGTTCCTCCGCGAAATTCCATCAGGGCGTGATACAAATTGAAACCGTCGATCATTGCAAAAACGCGCTTCTTAGGCGTGCTTTGGGGCTTTTCGGTTGACATTGTGTTCTTATTCATGGATAATCTTTCTATCACCCCCACGGGCATTGTCCTGTGGCCCCCAGCTCTCGGAGCTGGGTTTTCTTTTGTCAGGTGATTTTACCTAAATTCTTTAATTATTCAGCCATAGATAGCAATTCTTCCAGCTACCAAATGTGGTCAGTTAGCCCCGCTTCCATCGCAGGGGTGACACGCAATGTTTTGTGAATCCGGCAAAAGTTGTAGTGCATGAAGTACAGCGCAACCATGTGACCGTGGTTTTCAATTTTCTTGCTGAATCCGTTCGTCAGGCGGGTAAAACGGCGCATCCCCATTCTCATGCTGAGGTTTTGTCTCTCAACATACGATGTGCTGATGTGCTTAGGATCGGGATTGCCGCTCAGAATCCCAGTGCGGCATCCGATGCAGGTTGCAGGGCTGTAGCGGCTCTCTGTGTAGTCTGAAGGCATCCCGTATATCTTGACCAGCATGGCATAGTCAATATCGCTCCCAAAGGCATCTTCCACGGCCTGAGCGTATACTCTGTGACCGTCTGTAGTGAGCTGAATACGGGTAGAAATGCGGCTTGCCAAGTCTTGCATAAATGCATGAGCCGAACCTGCGCCACGGTTGCCGATTAGATACGAGACAATGAGCTTTGAATCCGCGTCGATTCCAGTCCAAGTCCAGACATCGCCAAACCCGAATTGGCCGCGCTTGTCGGCGGGGACGTTTTTATCTTTCGAGTAGCAGAATGCCCAAATTTCGTCGCATTCAATGCGTTTTACTTTCAGGTTGCAGACGGCCCGATTGTGGTACTCAGCGCAAGCGCAGCCAATCTGCTCCAACAGTCTCAAGATGGTGACCTTAGAAACGCCTGTCATTCTCACGATGGCATTGATAGAAACGCCTTCGACCAGGGCTGCGATTACTTGAGTGCGCTTAGAAGTAGAAAGCCGATTCATGATGCAAGGAATTATGATGCGTGCAAGCAAGCATGTCAAGATAATTCGCTATGCCTGCAAGATTATCCTTGCAGTATTCCGGCCTATGCTTTACTGTAAGCATCAGAGGTGAAGTAATGGACGGCGAAGATAACAAACTGCAAAAGATGGGTGGTAACGCCAGGGCCAAAAAGCTCTCCCCGGATGAGCGTAAGGCGATTGCCAAGAATGCCGCTGACGCCAGATGGGAAAAAGCGGGAAAGGTGACCCCCAAGGCCATCTATGAAGGAATACTTACCATTGGCGACATTGAAATCTCGTGCGCCGTTCTTGAGGATGGCACACGGTTAATAACTCAAAGCGGAATGATGATTGCCCTTAATAGGGCGCGACAAGCCAAAGGACGTCAGTACTACGATGGTGACGTCAACCTGCCTGCTTTTTTGACGGCAAAGAACCTTAAACCCTTTATTCCAGATGAGTTAACGGTGACGTCAAGCCAGATAGAATTTAAGACCCTGAGCGGGACAAGAGCCTTCGGCTACCGGGCCGAGCTTCTCCCCAAGGTTTGTGGCGTATTTCTTGATGCGAATGCGGCTGGCGTTCTCATTGAGAACACTCAAAAGCACATTGCAGAACGAGCAATGATCCTGATTCGTGGGTTTGCTAGTGTGGGAATCATCGCACTAGTCGATGAGGCAACGGGATACCAGTATGAACGTCCACGGCGCGATCTTGAAGAATACCTAAAGAAGTTTTTGTCTGAGAGCTTGCGGCGATGGGTGCGTACATTCCCCGGCGACTACTTCAAGCATCTATGCCGCCTAAAAGGTGTCCAGCTTCGCCCAGATATGAAATTGCCGCAATACTTCGGTCACCTGACCAATGATTTGGTTTGGCGCAGGATCGCACCCGGATTGCTAAAAGCTTTGAAAGAGCGGCGCAGTGAGCGGGGGACCCCAAGCAACAAGCTGCACTCATGGACGAGTGAGGAACTGGGGAAGCCCGAATTGCTCATGCATTTAGGAACGGTGACCGGATTGATGAAACTCAATACCGATTATGCCGTATTCCATAAGCAACTGGACGTCGTTGCGCCTGTGTTCCCTGATGAACCGGGGTTGTTTGATAACCCAAAGGACTGGGAGAAACCCGCTTAATGCCCTGTAGCTTCCCTGACGATCCGCGCAGCGGCTTGGCTGGCGTCCTCGCCATCTTTGGCCCTGCGGCGGCTAGCGTTCCCACGTTTGCGAAGCACGGCGGCAATCTTTTTGGGATCTTTGCTTTGCGTCTTTTTCTTTGGCATACCGGAATGATTGCACAACTCAAGGGCCAAAGGCGAGGGGTCTAAGATTCAAACTGTACCACTACCGAAGAACACTGTCCCAAGCCCCGCAAGGGGCGACTGAGAATAGCCCAGTACGTTCCCGAGTCCCGGCGTACAGCTTTCCGCGTTTAAAGAAGGATACGTCGCGAATCCACCGGAGTGGCACCAGGCGGGAGACCATCCCGTAACCATCACCCGCGCCGTCAACCTCACCGCTGATTCATACCGACAATGACTTGATCCGTGCCAATCCGTGCAAATCAGTGGTGAAAAGGCTTTTACTTCAAGCTCTCTCCACCCAGCCTGATCTTCATTCCTGCCCGGAAGGTCAGCGGCAACGCCGGGAATCCCGGGATGCTTTCATAGTGCTGGCTGGTGAGATTCTGCACGCTCGCAAAGAAGTCCAGCCGGCGGGTGAAGTGGTATGTTCCGCCGAGGTCGATGCGGTGGTAGCTGGGTGTCAGGTTGCGGTTCGGCAGGAGCAGCGTCGCCCCGAAGTTGACGTCGCTCAGGAACGTGCTTCCATCCCGCCGGCTCACGATGTTTCCGGTTGCCGTGAGCGTGTACTTGGGCTGCGTGTAGCCGAGCGAAAACGCTCCGCTATGCGGTGCGCGGTTGAACGGACGGTTCCCCACCAGCGGCGAAAACGCTCCAATGGGAATGTTGGGGAACGCTGGATTGAAAGACGGAAACAGTTCGTCACTGGAGAACGACCGTTGCACCACGGCGTCCAGATATGTGTAAGACGCGCTGGCTGTGAGTCCGCGACCGAGGAAAAGTTGCAGCTCGGTTTCCGCGCCCAGCGCGCGCGTGGTTTCAGAGTTCACAGTTGCGCCCAGCGGGGTGTTGTTCACGATCGGCTGCGGCACTCCTAGAAGAATGAGGCCGCCGCCGCTTACGTCTTCAATCTGATCGGCGAATTTGTTGTAGAAAAAATTTACGCCAAGCTTGGCGCGGCTGTTCCAGGCAAACTGGTCAACGCCAACATCAAAGCTGCGCGAACGCTCCGGACCAATTGGCCGGACGTGGGACTGCGTAATCAGTTGGTCGCCTCCCGGAATCTGCGACAGCAGCGCGAACAGCGAAGCGGTTTGGGCAAACGCGTCCGGCTCCTTGATGCCCTGTCCGTAGTTGGCTTTGAGCCGCGTGCCGGTCAGCAGTCCCGACGCCCGCGGACGGACCAGATAGTAAGCCAGCGACGCCCGGGGTGTGGCCACCGTACCGAACAGTCCGCTGTTTTCAACGCCGACCCCGGCCGTGGCGAACAGCCGGCTCCACAAGCTGCCGTGGAGTTCTCCGGTGTAACTGAAATTGCTGCGCTCCAGCGTGCCGGCGCGTTCATTGTCATAGCGGAAAGCGAACAGGGCGGTCAGATTGTGATTGAACGTGTAGTCGGACTGGACGGCAACAAAGTCACGGTTGGTAAGCGAGAAAAATTGCTGGGGATACGGTCCGCCAAAATCCAGAATTGCCTGGCCGGTAGCGCTGAAGCCGTTGGCGCCGCGGATGGTGAGCGTGTTCCCCAGAAAGTTGCCGAAGCCTAGTGTGTCCGGCGTACCGGTG
>JANXPR010000550.1 GCA_025357215.1 Acidobacteriaceae bacterium
AAAACATCGATCGCAACCTGGCCATGGGCAAGGAACTTAAAACGGCCATTCTGGATGGCGCGTCACAGATTGCCGTACCGGCGTTTGTATCCACATTGTGCATCTGCATCGTATTCGTGCCGATGTTCTTCCTTACGGGAGTGGCCAGGTTCCTGTTTGTTCCGCTGGCGGAAGCCGTGGTATTCGCCATGCTGGCCTCTTACATGCTTTCCCGAACACTGGTGCCAACGCTGGTTATGTACCTGCTGCGCGGACACGAGCACGAAACTCACGGGACGGTGAAACCGCTGAGCAGTGGGATACTCGGCTTCCTTAAACGGCTACAAAGCGGTTTTGAAACAATGTTTGACGGCCTGCGCAACAGCTACCATCAGGCGCTGGCGGCGTGCCTCCATCACCGGCGGAAATTCATCACCGTGTTCCTGACTTTCTGCGTGGCATCCATGGGGCTGGTGTTCTTTCTGGGTGAAGACTTCTTCCCGGACGTGGACGCCGGCATCTTCCGCATGCACGTGCGTGGACGCGCTGGGTTGCGCATTGAAGAAACGGCGCGACTGTGCGACCAGATTGAGAACACGCTACGGCAGGAGATCCCGAAAGAAGAGCTGGTCACGATCCTGGACAACATCGGGCTGGCTTACAGTTCCATTAACAACTCCTACAGCACGAGCGGGACGATTGGAACGTCCGACGCGGAAATTTTGGTGTCGTTGAATCAGGAAAAACACCGGCCCACCGCGGAGTACGTAAAACACCTGCGTGAAGAACTTCCGCAACTGTATCCCGGCGTTGAGTTTTTCTTCCAACCGGCGGACATCGTCAGCCAGATCCTGAATTTTGGATTGCCCTCGCCGATCGACATTCAAATTGTGGGCAAGAACCAGGCGCAGAACTACCAACTGGCGCAGAGCCTGGCCAACAACATCCGGCATGTTCCGGGCGCGGCAGACGTCCATGTGCAGCAGATGATGAACTCGCCGGAGATACGTTTGAACGTGGACCGCACACGCGCCCAGCAAGTTGGACTGGAACAACGCGACGTGGCACAGAACCTTCTGGTTTCGTTGAGCGGAAGCTCACAGACTACACCAACGTTTTTCTTGAACCGGGAAAACGGCGTGACGTACAACGTGACCGTGCAGACGCCGGAATACAAGATGGACTCGCTGGAAGCGTTGATGAACACCCCGGTGGCTTCTGCGCGGTCACCGGCGCCTCAAGTGCTGGCCAACCTGGCGACGATCACGCCCGGCGTGACGCCGACCGTAGTTTCACACTACAACATTCTGCCAGTGATGGACGTTTATGCCAGCGTGCAAGGCCGCGATCTTGGCGGCGTAGCGCGCGACACGCGCAAAATTGTGGACGAATTCCAGAAGAAGCTGCCGCGCGGCACGCAGATGGTCATGCGCGGCCAGGTTGAAACCATGTCCAGTTCGTTTCTGGGTTTGGGCATTGGGCTGGTCATGTCGATCGTACTGGTCTACCTGCTGATCGTGGTGAACTTTCAATCGTGGCTGGACCCGTTCATCATTATTACTGCGTTGCCGGGAGCACTCGCCGGGATTGTCTGGATCCTGCTGCTGACGCATACCACGTTGAACGTGCCGTCACTCACTGGCGCGGTGATGTGCATGGGCGTGGCCACGGCCAATAGTATTCTGGTGATCTCATTCGCGCGCGAACGCATGCAAGCTGGCCTCTGCGCCTGGGACGCTGCGCTGGAAGCCGGTTACACGCGCGTTCGTCCGGTAATCATGACGGCGCTGGCCATGATCATTGGCATGGTGCCCATGGCGCTGGGCCTGGGCGAAGGCGGCGAACAGAACGCCCCGCTGGGACGCGCGGTCATCGGTGGACTGGTTTTTGCCACCGTGGCGACTTTGTTCCTTGTCCCCGTGGTATTCAGCATTATGCACGGCGGGAAAACAATTCCCGCGCCGCAGGAAGCACCGGCAAACTGATAAAGGATTCCGTTTTCTATGACACAGTTGATACAACAGGAAACACCTCCAAGCACCTCGGCTCCGGCCACGGCCAACGCCCCGAATCCAAACCGGGCGCGCTTGGCGATCATGGCCATTCTGCTGCTGGTGGTGGCGGGAGGCTTTTCGCTGGCCAAGAGATACTCAGACAAAAAGGTACTGGCCCGCGAAACGGAAAAGCTGGCGATCCCTTCCGTCTCCGTGGTGAAACCTTCCACCGAGCCGGCCAACGAAGAACTAACGCTTCCGGCGCAGCTGCAGGCCTACGTGGAATCCGCCATCTATTCACGCACCAACGGCTATCTGCTGCGTTGGACAAAAGACATTGGCAGCCGCGTGAACAAAGGCGAGTTACTGGCGGAAATCGACACGCCGGAAATTGATCAGGAGCTTTCGCAAGCCAAAGCCACGCGTCAACAGATCATGGCGCAACTGGAGCTGGCCAAGAGCTCCGCGGAACGCTGGATCAACCTGCGCAAGACGGACTCGGTTTCACAACAGGAAGCCGACCAGCAGATCAGCGGCTACACGCAAGCCCAGGCCAACCTGGCAGCGGCAGACGCGAACGTAAAACGCCTGGAACAACTGGAATCGTTCAAGCACATCTACGCTCCGTTTTCCGGCGTACTGACCAAACGCAATGTGGATACCGGCGCGCTGATTGCATCGGGCAACGCGGGACAAAACAAAGAACTCTTTGACGTGGCGCAGGTCGATCCGCTCCGCGTGTACGTGAGCGTTCCGCAAACTGACTCGAGGTTTATCCATAAGGGAATGCCCGCGTACATTGCGCTGCGCGAGATGCCAGGACAGAAGTTTACCGGCAAGGTAGTCCGCACGGCGGACGTGATCGATCCGGCAACGCGCACACTGCTCACGGAAATTGACGTTCCTAATCCCAACGGACGGCTGATGCCCGGCTCGTTTGCGGAAGTCCACTTTGCGGTGACGGTGCAGACCACGCGGATTTCCATCCCAGTGAACGCGGTACTGTTTCGTCCTGAGGGACCACGCGTGGCAGTGGTGGGCGCGGACAAGAAAGTGCACATGAAAGCAATCACGATTGGTCGCGACTACGGCTTGAAGCTGGAAATCCTGGGCGGCATCGATGCCGGAGATGTGCTCGTCGCCAACCCGGCGGATTCACTCGAAGACGGCCAACCGGTAAACGTGACCCCTGGCCCCGGAGCCCACTCGTGAAGAAATTTCTTTTGGGCCTGATGCTGACATCAGGCGCGTTGCTAAGCGTGAGTGGATGCAAAGTTGGCCCGAACTACAAACGTCCAGAGGTGCCGCTGGCTCCAGCGTGGAAAGAAGAAGCGCCGTGGCGCGTGGCCAATCCGCAAGACGCGTTGCCCAAAGGCGATTGGTGGACCACCTTTGGCGACACTGAACTAAATCAGTACGAAGCGCAAGCCGTAAAAGCCAACCAGACGATTGAAGTTGCGCGCAACCAGTTATTGCAGGCCCGCGCGGCAGCCACCATCTCCCAGTCCGGTTTGTTTCCCAAGGCAACGGCCGGCGGATCGGCGCAACGTTCGCGAAGCTCCGCAAACCAACCTACGGTTTCCGGCGTGCCGTTAACCAACGCGTCCACGCAAAACAATTTCACTATCCCGTTCAACGTAAGCTGGGAAGCTGACGTGTTTGGCGGAGTGCGACGCGGCGCGGAATCAGCGAACGCGTTGTACCAGGCCCAGGCAGCCGCGCTGGAAAACGTGCGCCTGCTCGTAACATCAGACTTGGCGGTGGACTACTTCAGCCTGCGCGAACTTGACGTGGAAATCTCCGTGGTAGAGTCCGCGGCGGAATACCAAGCGAAAGCGCTGACGCTGGTCCAAAACCGGCATGAAGGCGGCGTGGCGTCTGGTCTGGACGTGGCCCAACAAGAAACACAACTAAACGCCACGCGAACGCAAGCAACCTTGCTTCGCCAACAACGCGCACAATTTGAACACGCGATCGCCGCATTGGTCGGCGTGCCAGCTCCTCTCTTCAAGGTTCCAGTTAAACCTTTGACGGTTGAACCGCCGGTGATTCCTGCTGGCGTACCTTCGGACGTGCTGGAGCGCCGTCCGGACGTAGCGGAAGCAGAGCGGCAAATGGCCGCACAGAATGCTCAGATAGGCGTGGCGAAGAGCGCGTTCTTTCCCAGCATCGGAATCTCCGGAAGCGGCGGCTTTGAAAGCTCAGACCTATCCAAGATACTCAGCGCTTCCAGTGGATTCTGGGCGTTAGGAGCTAACGTTGCCGAAACCGTCCTGAGCGGCGGACGCCGCCGAGCCCAGGTGGATTTTGCCAAGTCAGGATATGATGCGTCCGTAGCCAACTACCGGCAAAGCGTCCTCAATTCATTTCAGGAAGTGGAAGACGGACTGGCCGGACTTCGCATTCTGTCCGACGCGGCCCGCACGCAACAGCAAGCCGTAAACGCCGCACAACGCGCGCTCCAAATTGCCACCGACCGCTACACCGGCGGTCTCGTCACTTACCTTGACGTGATCACCGCCGAACAAACGCTTCTCGACAATCAACGTCTGGCAGCACAGATTCTTCGTGCGCGGCTGGTCACTTCCGTGGGCTTGATCAAAGCTCTGGGCGGTGGATGGGACGCCGCAAGTCTGCAAGCCGTGCAAGTAAAACCGACAATGAAGCAGGCCGTGGAACCGTAAGAACTCTCACCACAGATCTTCACGGATTACACAGATAAGAAAACCAATGCTGGACGGTTTCAGTTCTTGTCCTTCATCGCCGTCATCGTTTTGCGGAACTGCGGCACCACCACAGCCTGTTCAATGGTTGGCTCGTAGAAATTTTGCAGGCGCTCCGCCATGCGCGCGGATTTCTCGCCGGCCCCGGTCTTCTGGTACGCCACGATCAACCGCTGAATCGAGAACGGATTCTTATCATCGTCTTCCAGACGGCCCACGGCTTCGGCAAATTTTCCTTCCGCCATCAGCATGGCTCCCTGCGCTCCGCTGAAAGCAAATTGCACCAGACCGTTGCTGTTGCTGCTGGCCACGGCCTCAAGACGCTTTAGTGTCGACTGTGCATCACTCATGCTGCCATCATGCACGTCACGCCCAACGCGTGTGCGTAAAATGATGGCAAGTTCCTGCTCACGGCTCGCGGCGCTCATCTTGTGCTGCTCGTGCAAAGCGGCTTCGGCCTTGGTTAACAGCTTCATGGCCTTGGCATTGTCTCTTTGATACACGGACATCATCCGCCAGGCTTCGGCTTCCAACGCACCCAGGCTGCGCTCATGCGCGTGCGCAGCTACTTCCTGAAACGCGGCGTCTGCTTTGGCAAAATCGCCTTCGCGCGCATAGGTTGTAGCCGACTGCAACGCAAACGTAGTCTCCTGCACGCGCGTCGTCGATTTCTGCATTGCCAGCGCATACTCAGCGCGCGCTTTTTCTTCCTGGCCCATCACCGCGTAGGTATCGCCGAGCCCGGACTGCGACTCGATGAACGCCGGGTCCAGCTTAAGCGACGCATGGTAATACTTAAGCGAATCGTCAAAGCGTCCGGCGAGCCGCGAAAGTTCGCCAAGAGAATCCTGCGGATTGGCTTCGTTCGGCAGCAACGCCGCGTAACGCTGCATCAACTCAAACGCTTTATCAAAGTTGCCCAACCGCGCGTAACAATACGCCGCCTGGTTCAACGGATCGGCAAACCGCGGATCGAGTTTGCTGGCGCGTTCGAAAAGCGGAATCGCGCGCTCGGACTGCCGCTGTCCGGTAAGCCACAAGCCGGCCAGCCACGCCAGATGTTTGTCCCGCGGATAGCGGCCCAGCGCTTCATTCATGGCCTGGATCGCCGGCACCCAGTGGTTTTGGTTTGCATTGGTAATCCAGTCCACGATCAGCTGTTCTTCCGGACCGGCATACTTTCGCGTGGCCAGCGCCTTCTCGCGTTCGGACTCCTGCTCAGCGGGATCGCGTGACAACATCGCCAGAAACACATGCCCCAGGGCAAATTGCGGATCGACTGTAGCGGCTTCCCGCCAGTCCGCCAGCGCGGCTTCCCAGTACAGCTTTTCCATGCGCGCGATTCCCTTTTCAAACAGCGCACGAGCTTCAGGAGAAGCGGTGGTAATTTCCATGCGGCTGGACTGCTCAGACAGCGCCAACGGGCTTTGCTGTTGCGGTTGCGCATTGAGCGAAACGGAAACCAACAGAATTGCAATTGCAATTGCGACGATCAGACTGCTCTGGCGACGAAGGTCTTTCATAAGTGAAGGTCTAGCCTTATCTTTGTTTATGTCTTTACGAATCAGAGACTTAGCCGGTGGGGAGCCGAGCGTGGGAAAATCCTTATGCCAGGGTAAAGTCCCACGAATCAAGAGGTTGGACAAGGTGACGAAGGTCGATGGCCACCGTTCGCCCTCTTCCGGCCACTTTCCTGTCTTCCCCGATCACGGCGATGCCGTTGCGATCCGGGTAACCCCACCAATCTCCGCTTCCTGCCCTATCCCCTACAATCTCCTCATCCCGCCCCTATCCCCTAAATGACTTGTCATTCCGAGGGCTTCGCCCGAGGAATCTGCTTTTTCTTTTCCTTTGTGTCCCTTCGTGTCCTTTGTGGTAAACGGTGTTGGCTTGGATTTTCCGATCACGGCGATCTCGGCGATTCCGCCAACTTGCACTGTCGCTATCCCAAGGGACAGATTGTGGAGCGCAGCCGCCCTCGGCTGCGGGGTTTTGGGTTTTCCGATCACGGCGATCACCGGGGTCCCCGGACTGCGCCGGTTTTGCGCAGGATGGGGTGGGGTCACGCGCGATGTCGGCGATCCCGGCGATTAGGCCGCTTCGCGGCCACCCTACCCGCCATTTTTTGAAGACTTGTTGCAAACAAACGGGTTCCTCCAATCGGACCTTGGACGGCCCCTGGACGGCCCTTGCACGGACCTTGGACGGAGCTTGCACGGAGCTTGCACGGAGCTTGGACGGCCCAAGCTCAAGCCCCCAGGCTGAGAGGTTACAGCTTTTGCATTT
>JANXPR010000587.1 GCA_025357215.1 Acidobacteriaceae bacterium
CGGCACAATCACCGGACGCTCCACTGCCGGCGCATGCTTCACCACCACAGCCGCGGGCCTTTCTTGAACGGGAGGAGCAGCGGGCGGCTTGACCACCACTGCCGGCGGGGCCTTGACCACCGCAGCCGGTTTGGGCGGCGCCGCGGGCGGATGCTGCTGGTCCAGCTCACGCTGTTTGAGCAGCTTCATTACGTCGCCCGGCTTGGAAATCTTGGAGAGATCGATCTTCGGCTTGATCTCGGATTGCGCGGACTTTTCCCTGGAGGCGGAGCCGGACTTGGCGGTCAGGGCTTTCCTGATTCGTTCCGCTTCGTCTTCTTCAACGGAGCTTGAGTGCGTCTTCTTTTCCGTGACGCCCACTTCAGGTAAAACATCCAGAATAACCTTGGCTTTTACCTCAAGCTCTCTGGCCAGATCATTGATTCGAATTTTCATTCGTGCTGTGGTTCCTCCAGGTGCTGCCTTTTACGCGATCATATCGACCTCACGGCTTTGGCTTAATAGCGCCTTGTCTGCAAAGAAAGATTCCAGGAAGAATATTTCCTTGAAAACCCTGCGCAAAAACTTTTTGGTACTACGCTTTCGTCTCGCCTTCGGATTCTTCCGCCGCGGGCTCCTCGCCTTGCGCGTGAACTTCCGCCGCATCCGCGGCTGGAGCGTCTTCCGCGCCGGCAATGGCTTCCAATGCATGGCCGGTCTGTTCTGCTTCAGCGGCTTCAGACTTCGCGGGTTCTCCCGGCGCTGCTTCTTCAGCTAAAAGCCCAAGGTTGGCGCTTTCCGCGGCGTCCACCGCCACCACAGCTTCGCCGGCTTCCGCGGGCGCTGCTTGCGGCTCCAGGCTGGAGAAATAATTATTTACCGCAATAAAGATTTTTTCCACTGACTTCGGACCGATGCCCGGCACTTCTTCCAGTTGTTCCGGAGTCATGTCCGCCAGCGCTTCCACCGTGGTGATGTTGGCTTCATGCAGCTTGGTGATAATCGCTTCGCCCAGATCAGCAACCCGGTCCAGCGGCGTGGTCGCATCTCCGCCGCCGCCCGTAAGCGTGGCCATCTGCTGTTCCACTTCCTGCCGCTTCTCTTCTTCACTCTTGATGTCGATCTTCCAGCCCAGGAGCTTGGCCGCCAGACGGACGTTTTGGCCCTTCTTGCCGATGGCCAGCGACAACTGGCTGTCGTCGACAACCACTTCCAGGTGCTTGTCAGACTGGTCCACTACCGTCACGCGGCTGACTTTCGCCGGCTGCAAGGCTTTCTCGGCAAAGGTCACGGCGTCTTCGTGGTATTCAATGATGTCAATCTTCTCGCCGCGCAGCTCGCGGATAATGGACTGCACACGCATGCCCTTCATGCCCACGCATGCGCCCACCGCGTCCACGTCTTTATCCTTGGACATCACGGCAATCTTGGTGCGCTCGCCGGCTTCGCGCGCGATCGCCCGAATCACCACCGTGCCGTCGTAAATTTCCGGTACTTCCGTCTGGAACAGGTTCTGCACCAGCTCCGGCGCGGAACGGGAAACCACCACCGCCGGGCCCTTGGCGTTTTTATCCACGCGCGCCAGCACCACGCGCACGCGCTCGCCCACGGCAAATGATTCCAGCCGCGACTGTTCTTTCTTTGACATGCGGGCTTCGGCCTTGCCGATGTCCAGAATCACGTCCGGGCCTTCAATGCGCTTCACCGTGGCATTGATCACTTCGCCCACGCGGCCTATGTATTCGTTGTAGACCGTGTCACGCTCGGCTTCACGGACTTTCTGGAAAATAATCTGCTTGGCGATTTGCGCGGAAATTCGTCCCAGGCCTTCCGTGGACTTCAGGAAACGGACTTCTCCGCCGACCTCGGCGTTGGGATCAATCGCCTTGGCTTCTTCCAGGGAAATTTCCAGCTGCGGATCTTCAATGTCATCTTCTGACGGAAGAATGGACTTCACCGCGTACACGCGGATCATGTCCGTCTCCTTGTCCAGTTCACCTTTCAGGTTTTCCTGGCTCTTGTCCCGTTTGCGTGTGGCCGCAACAATAGCGTCTTCCACCGCACTCACAACAATCTGCGGATCAATGCTCTTTTCCCGGCTTAACGCTTCAATCACGTTGTAGATCTGGCCTGCCATAAACCTTTCCCTGCTTGCTGTGAACCTAGCTTGCTCTAGAACCAATCCCGCTTAGAACTTGTCATTCCGAACCTGTTTCACAGGTGAGGAATCTGCTTTCCCCGATCTTCGATTCTCGTGTGGCACCGCCGCCCTCGGCGGTGTCTTTCTACTGCTGCTCTTCCGATCACGGCGATCAACAGATCACCCGATCTTCCAAATCTCTAGTACCTAAATTTCCGGTACGAGGTTCGCCTTCTCCACGTTCGAAAGCTCAATCTCCACCTTTTGTCCGGCATGCGCATGTCCCGGCTTGGGCTTTTTGCCGCTGATGGTTTCCAGCACCAGCCGGCCGTCCTGAAAGCTTTCCAGCTTGCCGTCAAAAAACCTGTTGCCATTCACCGGCTCGTACGTGGTCAGCTTTACTCGGCTGCCCACAAACCTTGCATAGTCGGTCGCTTTTAAAAGCTTGCGGTCCAACCCTGGTGAACTTACTTCCAGCGTGTACGTCCCGCCCGGCACGGCTTCTTCTACATCTAAAATCGTTGATACTTCACGGCTTATGTTGGCGCAATCTTCGTGCGTCACGCCTTCCAACTTGTCGATGACGATGCGCAACGTCCGCGCTTTCCCGCCACCTTTCAGCTCAACTTCCACCAAGTCCAGGCCGTGATTGTGCGCTGCTCGCTCGGCTACCGCCCGGATTTTAGTTTCTGCGCCCAATTATGTCGCTACGCTCCACACCGCTGGAAAGTTGTCACTCCAGCCCAAAACCGTCGCGCACTTATGGATTTCGGCTAGGTTTTGGTTTGAAATCCGCGTCATCCGCGCAAATCCGCGGTAGGGATTTCCTTCCCCCAAAAATAAAGTGGGCCTTCGCCCACTGGTACGTTCGCCATCGAATTGGGGACTAACCAACCCACCCGCAGCTACACTACAAGCCACAGGGCCGAAACCAGCTACAACATCATCAATGATACGCCCGTTTTACTCAAAAGACAAATCAGCTTACAACCCATAAGTGGCGCACTTTAAAGCATTTGCCGGAAAACAATGGCGTTTGGAGCCGTCCTTGGCGTCGTCTGGCGCCCAGCAACTGGTACAAGATGCCTTGCGGCGAGCAAAGACTGCGCAGCGGTTTGCCTAGGTTTTAGATGCAACAACCGGACCTTGGGACTCGTTGCCTCAGCAAGCCGACGCCTTCGCAGCGTCAGCGCTGGAAGGCGCGGGGATTATTCGGGATCCCTCGGCCCCAACAACCATAGTTTCCTTACATCACCCCAACGGAATGCGATAAGAGATTCCAATGGCCGGCTGATTCCACCAAATGTGATTGATTGGCAGGGTGGTCACGGTTGACGGATCGACGGTTTGATTTACGCCAAACCCGCCTCCCACCCGTTGTCTCCTCCCATTGTGAATGCCAAAGTAGAGTGACACATTCCCAATTGACAACGCCCCACCTTCAAAGAACTCTGCTTGCGTGTCACCGTTGTTGGCATTGCCGCCCAATCCGCCGCTGAGACCAAACACGAACTGGTGCTGCTTCCATACCCAATCTTTCACCCTGAAGTTTGCAAAAGAGAACGGAATTACCTGGAACTTGCTGCGGTCGGTCTCAACGATCTTGCTGGTTCCGGTCTGCGGACCGGTGGTAGGTGGAGGGTTTGTTGCCTGCGGCCGGATGCCGTATTGCAGCCGACCAAGAGACGAGAACAAAACGCCGGCGGTCACACTCCAATGCGGCAGCTCATCGTACGTGATGGTTAGCGGCACGTCCTGTCCCCAGGACGCTTTTGTCTGATCGTCAGCACAGGTTAAAGTACCGCTGGTGGTCGAGTTCTTGTCAGGCACCAACTCTATCGTTTGGCTAAGCGCAAATTGTTTGGAGAGAAGGTACTCAAGCAGGCCGCGCAGTTCGTCCCTGGCTGATTGCAATAGTTTCTCTGCTTCAACATACTTGTCCTTAATACCGTTGAACTTGTCCAAGCGCTGGTTAAAGCCCGTAATTGTGTTTTGGTCTGGATTTTAGGTGAGTCTCATAGGCTCGAACACGTCGATTCAATGCCTTCAAGAGGTCCTGCACCCGGTCAAGGCTGGCAAAATCAGCGTCATTTCCTAGCTCAGTTTCAATCGCAGTTGCGCTGTGAGTAACTTTTCCCTTCAGATCGCTGTCATCGGAAAAGGGTCCTGCCAAATCAGCGTTGAGCGTATCGTTTACAGTGGCATAACTTTTACGAATGGCATCCAGGCTGTCCCCCAAGTCCTTTTCGGCCTTTTCGGCGATGTCCAGTTCGTGTTTTATCGCGTCCGCTTCGGGATCAGGGGTAGGGCTTGGCGACGGCGAAGGAGTGGGTACGGGATGAGGTCCCTTACCTTTTCCAGTCAACATTAGCTTTGCATGTGAAATAAAAGAGTTAGCTGTCGTCAAATCAGCCTTGAAGTTAACGCCGCCCGTAAAGACACCTGCGATCGGTGTGAGCGCGCCAATCAAGGTCGCCAGCTGCGTGTCCGGCTTCTCCGGCGTTCGGCTTGCCCCGGAAACAGAACAGGTGGCAAAAGGCTGATGCACGATCCGAATTGTGACCTTGGCGCCATTATGGACAGCAGCTAACTGGGCTGCCTTATCGTCGGCGTCCACCAGAAGTTCACACGAACTGCTCCTTTGGACCGCGTCGCAAGGAGTTGGGGTCGGAGACGCGTGCGCAATCGGTTGAGGCCGGGGCGAGGACTTGGCTGCCTGAATGTCATGGCGGGCTTTAGACCCAGCGAACGCGCTATCGTCAGCTACAACTAGAAACAAGGAGAGCGTAGTCAAAAGGAACAAGCTTCGGATTGTCATGGTCGGATGACCCCAAGTTGGTATTTGGTCATGAATAACGAATGCGGGACGCATTTCCCTTTTGGCAAAGCTTATCTTTTGTTCAAGTCCTCGCCCCCTTCTTGTATTATTTCCCTGCCAAAACGTATAGGAGGGTTTCATGCTTAAGGGCTTCAAGCAGTTCATCATGC
>JANXPR010000028.1 GCA_025357215.1 Acidobacteriaceae bacterium
TCCCTCGCGAAGACGGGAAAGTGATCATCGAGATTACGAAGGCCGGAGAAGGCGCGTTGCTGGTGACCAGCCAGGGCGACGTCCCTATTCAGCAGTACGAAGGCGACTACTCGGCTTTGCAATAGCGTGGGCACGACCGAATCGCCGTAATCCATCTTCAAGTAATAAAAAAGAAAAAGGCGAGTAATCCACAGGCTGGGCGACCGTCCACCGGCGGAAAGCATTTAGAATTGAATGATTCAATTTTGTAATTGGGTAATTTAGTAATCGGGTAATTGAAGCGAGGCGGATGGAATGATGCCTGTGCCGTCAAAAAATTACTCAAATTACTCAATCACCAAATTACCCAATTACCAAATCAAAACCATGCAGCCCACCACCAATCCCGCCGCCACCAACGAGTTCCCTTTCTCGGTGACCGTGGGCCAGATTTACAATGGGCCGCTCGACCTGCTACTGGACATGATCCGCAAGCAGGACATCGACATCTATGACATTCCCATCGCCAAAATCACGGCGCAGTATCTGAGCTATGTGGAGAACCTGAAACAGCTGGACGTGGACGTGGCCGCCGAATTCATCTACATGGCGGCGCTGCTGATCCACATCAAGAGCAAGATGCTGCTGCCGCGCGATCCTGAACTGGCCGATGGCCAACTGGAAGACCCGCGCAATGAACTGGTTTCGCGTCTGCTGGAACACGAGAAATACAAGAACGCCGCGCAGATGCTGATGCAGAAACAGCAGATCGAAGACGCCGTGGTCAGCAATCCTTCGCTCAAGGAATTTCGCGACGCGGAAGGCACTGAGCCCGAACTGGCCGCCGACGTGGTGGACCTGGTCCGCACGTTTCAGGACATTCTGGACCGCGCGCGCAACCGCCCGGTGTTGCAGGTGGATGAAGAGACCGTGACGGTGGGGCAGATGATTGAATATTTCCGTCGCCGCCTGCTGATGGAAGACCGGCCCATTAAATTAAAGAAGCTGCTGCAACACATCTCCACGCGGAATGCGATCATCTCGGCTTTCTTGGCGATCCTGGAGCTGGTGAGGTTGCAGGCGGTTTTGTTGCGCCAGGAGCGCGTGTTCGGCGACATCCTGCTGAAAAAACATGCGATGTTTGACGCCATCATGGGAGAAGCCTCCACGGTGCGCGATGATTGGAAATAAGACAGCTATTAGCTCTGAGCCATTAGCCAAAACCAAAAGCCAAACCGGCTTTGGGCGATATTGCTAAGTGCTGGACTTGTTTTGGCTAAGTGCTAACTGCTAAGTGCTGGTTTTGGCTAACTGCTGATGTTGATTTGGTTTGGCTAATTGCCAAATGTTAATTGCTAACTGCTGGTCTCGATTTTTCGCTAGTCGCTAGGAGCTAGCTGCTAGTAGCCGATTTTTCTTATGTCCATTAAAGCTAAACTCGAAGCCTTGATATACGCCGCGGAAGAGCCCATCACGCTAGACCAGATGGCCGCGCTGCTGAAAGACGATTTGCTTGCGCTGAAGACCGCGCTGCCCCCATCGGAAGCACAGCCGGAAGCCGAAGCGCATGCTGCGGCGAATCCAGAAGGGGAAAGCCCGGAGACGTCCATTGAGACGTCTGCGGACATCTCTGCCGACACTTCTTCCACAACTTCTGAAGCTGCGGCCGGCGAGCTGGCGCATGACGGCACGGCAGATAACGCCGAGGCTCACGACACGCAGGCCGCACAAACCGAGACTGTTGCCGTTCCCAAACGCAGCAAGGCCGCGAGCAAGACCACCAATAAAGAAAAATCAGAAAAAGTTGAATTGCGCGGGCTGCTCAAACCAATCCTCGACGAACTGATGGCTGACTTTGAAACCGAAACGCGCGGCATTGAAATACGCCAGGTGGCCGGCGGCTATCGCATGTCCACTAAGCCGGAACATCATGACGTGGTGCGCGCCTTCGCCAAGAGCTTGAAGCCGCCCATCCGCTTGTCGTTGCAGGCCCTGGAAACGCTGGCGGTAATCGCCTACAAACAGCCGGTCACGGTTCCCGAGATCAGCGACATTCGCGGCGTGGACGCCAGCGGCGTGATCGGCACTCTTCTGGAACGCAAGCTCATCACCACCGCCGGACGCAAAGCCGTGGTCGGCCGGCCCATGCTGTACAAAACGGGCAAAGATTTTCTGATGCGCTTCGGTCTCAAAGACCTGACCGAACTGCCCAGTCTGGAAGAATTCGAAAAGCTGGCCATGGGCGAAATGCAGGACGAACTCTTTGGCCGCGACGCTGCCATCGCCGATGCGACGGGCGTCCCCAACGAAGAAGCGGGAGGCAACGCCGACGAAGCCGACAACACCGCAGCCGAGCAGGCTGCTGCTGACGCCGCTGAGATCGCCGGCGGCTTCCCTGAACAAAATCTGGCTTCGCACCATGCCACCACCGAAGAACATTCCCACGCCGAACACGCGCGCGAAGAAAAGCATGAAAACGATCACGACGACGAACACGTCGGCGACAAAATCACTTCTGAAAGCAGTGGCGACTAAGTGCCAGCCGAGCGTTTACAAAAACTGATTGCCGCAGCCGGCATCGCATCGCGCCGCCATGCGGAAGAATTGATCACCCAAGGACGCGTCACCGTCAACGGACAAGTCGTCACGGAACTCGGCAGCAAGGCCGATCCGCAGACCGACCACATCAAAGTTGACGGCAAATTGCTGCACGCGCCGGAACGCCACGTCTATCTTTTGTTGAATAAACCCAAAGGCTACGTGACCACGGTGTCCGATCCGGAAGGCCGGCCCACGGTGATGGAGTTGGTCAAGAACGTGGGCGCGCGTGTTTATCCCGTTGGCCGACTGGACTACCTCAGTGAAGGCCTGCTGCTCATGACCAATGACGGCGAACTGGCCAACCATCTGATGAAAGCAGCTTCGCACGTGGCCAAGACTTATCTGGTCAAGGTCGCGGGCCAGCCCAAGGAAGCCGACGTGGAAAAACTCCGTCGTGGCATCCGGCTGAGCGCCAAACAAGGCGAGCGCACGATGCACGCCGTGAACACCGCGCCGGCGGAGATTCGCCAGACCCGCGAAGGCGACAATCCCTGGTATGAAGTTACGCTGATTGAAGGCAAGAACCGCCAGATCCGCCGGATGTTTGAAGAGATTGGCCACCACGTGGAAAAGATCAGGCGCGTACGCTACGGTGCGCTCACGCTGGACGTGGAACCCGGCGAGTTCCGCGAGTTAACTCCGCGCGAGGTCTTCGCGCTGCGCAAGCCCGGCGAAAAACAAACGCCGAAAGAGAAAGAGCGCAAGCCACGATTTGAAAGCAAGAAGCTTGGAAGCAAGAAGCTAGAAAGCAAAAAGCTTGAGAGCAAGAAGAATTTTCCGCGGGCTCAGGATGGAACGCGCCGGACGGGCAGTCCGCGTAGCGCCGAAAGGTCAGGCCGCGAGCAAAAGCCGTTCAACGATCGGCCACAGAGCAGTGAGAGACCTCGATCCGCAGGAAAGCCGTTTGGCGACCGGCCGCCCCGCAACGAACGACGCTCCGGCCCGGAAAAAGCGTTCGGCGACAGACCTGGCCGCGCCGCAAGACCGCGCGACACTGAACGGCCGTTCGGTGACCGCCCACCCCGTACTGAACGGCCTCGCAGCACGGAAAGGCCATCTGGTGAACGCCCTCGTTTTGCTCAAAGACCGCGCGTTGGCAAAGAACCATTGGGCGATCGGCCTGGCAGCTTTGAGAGGCCGCGCAGGAACGAAAGGCCAAGCAATGCTGGCCGGCCACTCAAAACAACTCGATATGGCGGCGCCAGCGAACCGCGCACGGGAGACCGACCCGGAGGAAAGTTCGAGCGGCGCGGCCCTGGCTCGCCACGCGCAACCGATGAGCAAGAGAGTTCGCGCCGACCATTCGGCTCGGGCCGGACGGGAAGAGTGAGCGGGCCACGCGACAGTGGCAAGCCATTCAATCCGGGTAGAACAAGCAACACAGATCGACCGTTCAGAACCGGCGCATCGCGTCCCGACGACGAGCAGCAAGGCTCGCGTAAGCCGTTCGGTTCGAGCAGGCCGCGCAAGCCAGGTGGCCCTCGAGACAACAGGAGACCGTTCAACCCAAGAGGGCCACGTAAACCCAGCGGCCCTCGCAGGCGGCGCGACTAATTGTTTTCATTAGACCTGATGTTCGGTCAGCAAATGCACAGATCCTTCGGCTCGCTCTCGCAAACGCTTGAGCATCGCTCAAGATGACAACCTCATGGTATGTGCTTGTGTTGCAAGTATTACTCAAATAACCAACACGATCCTTTTTAGGACAATAGCGGACGCCCGGGCATTCGTGATACAAAGTTCTGTAACCTTGCTTTAGCTAATGAAGAAGACCGTCCTCGATTTCGTCCCGCCGCACATTCGTACACTCGCCGGTTACGTGGCGGGAAAAGCTCTCCGTCAGGCACAGCGCGAATCGGGCGTCACCATGGTTAAGATGGCGTCCAATGAGAACCCTTACGGGCCTTCTCCGCTGGCGATTGAAGCCATTCGCCAGGCCGCGCCGCTGGTGAACCTCTATCCGGACAACGACGCCACGGAGCTTCGCCAGGAGCTGGCCACGCGTCACCAGATCGCTCCTGAACAAATCTTTCTGGCCGATGGTTCGCTGGGACTGCTGGACATCATGTCGCGAACGCTGCTTGGTCCGGGATTGAACTGCGTAACCAGCGAGCGGTCGTTCATCAGCTATCCGATTGTCACGCGCGCTGCCGGAGCCGAGCTGGTCACCGCGCCCATGCGCAATGACGCATACGATCTTGATGCCGTTTACGCGGCCATCAACGAGAATACGCGCATCGTTATATTGGCGAACCCCAACAATCCCACGGGGACGATGTTTGACGCCGACGCGACGGAAGCCTTCATCGCGCGCGTGCCGGAACACATTCTTGTGGTGCTGGACGAGGCCTACTACGACTTTGCGACTTACTTCGCGGCGCAGCGCGGCGTCACTTATACGCGGGCTATGGATTACGTCCGCGGGAAACGCGCGAACGTGATCGTGCTTCGTACATTCTCCAAGGCGCACGGGCTGGCCGGACTTCGCCTGGGATACGGATGCGGCGATCCGGAACTCTTCAACTACTTCGGGAAAGTACGCAACGCATTCTCCGTTTCCGTGGTGTCAGAAGCCGCGGGACTGGCCGCTATCCGCGACGAAGCGCACGTCCGCAAGACCGTGGAAAACAATGCCGCCGGCGCCGCTTGGCTCATGCCGTATTTCGCCGAACTGGGACTGCGCGCTGTCCCCACCAACGCCAATTTCATCTATTTTGAAATTGACGAAGACGCCAACGCCTTTGCCAAACGCATGCAACTGGAAGGCGTGATCGTTCGCTCGCTGGTGCCGTGGGGCATCAGAAACGGCATCCGCGTCACCGTGGGCACGCCAGACCAGAATGAAATGTTCGTGCGCGCGCTGAAGAAAGTTGTGCGCCAAGCGGTGGCAAAATAAAGATTGGTAATCGGGAAATTTGGTAATTTGGTAATTGATCTAAAGATCACGATTTGCAATTACCCAATTACCAAGTTACTCAATTACCAAATCTTGACGCGTTTCGCATTCTCTCTCTATGGCAGCTTCCACCACATGGGCCACGGCAACCGCGCTTGGCCGGCGCAACAAGCTGGCCGGAGCGGGCATGGTGCTGGTGGCTGCGTTTGTGATCATGGCCGTCTTCGCTCCGTGGCTCGCTCCCCAGGATCCCCGACACATTGACCTGCCTTCGCGACTGCAACCACCCAATGCAGCCCACTGGTTTGGAACGGACGAACTTGGCCGCGACATTCTTTCGCGTGTGATCCACGGAGCGCGCATCTCCATGCTGGTAGGCAGCAGCGTTGTCGCCGGGTCGTTGCTGCTTGGGCTGATCATCGGGTCCATTGCCGGATACTACGGCGGCTTTGTCGATAAATTTTTCAACGTTGTTGTGATGAACGCGTTT
This sequence comes from Acidobacteriaceae bacterium, assembly GCA_025357215.1. Lineage (GTDB taxonomy): Bacteria > Acidobacteriota > Terriglobia > Terriglobales > Acidobacteriaceae > Angelobacter. Next base: position 5,967 of record JANXPR010000028.1, read on the forward strand.
CTATCGTTTCCAGGAATCTTGTTGGCGATTGCGTTCGTGGCATTTCTAGGTCCGGGCATCTTCAATCTGATTCTCGCGCTGTGCATTGGCGGATGGGTTGGCTACGCGCGCCTGGTGCGTGGCCAGGTGCTGGCGGTGAAGGAACGCGAATTCGTGGAAGCTGCGCGGGCGCTCGGCGCAAGTGACTGGCGCATCGTCACGCGGCACATCCTGCCCAATGTCATCCAACCGGTAATCGTCCAAGCCGCCATCGGCATGGCCGGAGCGGTGCTTGCAGAGGCCACCATGAGTTTCCTGGGCCTCGGAGTTCCGCCTCCCACGGCGAGTTGGGGATCGATGCTCAATGACGGCCGCGCACATCTTTTCGATTCGCCACATCTCGTGTTGTTCCCCGCGGCGGCGGTGATGCTGGCCGTGCTCTCGTTCAACTTTATTGGCGACGCTCTGCGCGACTACATGGACCCGCGATCGCGCATTGAAGCAGGATTGTGAGAAGAGCAAATAGCAATTGGCAAT
>JANXPR010000042.1 GCA_025357215.1 Acidobacteriaceae bacterium
CAGTCCGCGGCCGACTGGAAAAGATCAAAGAAACAATTGGTAATTGAGTAATTTGGTAATCGGGTAATTATGAAGCCAGAGTGGGGCGCAGCTGATTTCGTTGCATGCCCGTTTTTTAATTACTAAATTACCCAATTACCAAATCAAGTTTTCAACTCGGGACTCAAGACAAGGTTCATATGGCTCAAATCAAAGCAGACGAAATTACAAAACTTATCCGCGATCAGATTGAGAACTACGAGTCCAAGGTGACCGTGGATGAAGTGGGCACCATCATCTCGCTGGGTGACGGTATTGCCCGCGTGCACGGCCTGGACAAAGTCATGTCCGGCGAGTTGCTCGACTTCGGGCACGGCATTGCCGGCATCGCCATGAACCTGGAAGAAGACCAGGTAGGCGCCGTGGTGCTGGGCGAATACACCGAAATCAAAGAAGGCGACGAAGTAAAGCGCACGGGCAAGATCATGTCCGTACCAACGGGCGAAGGCATGATTGGCCGCGTGGTGAACGCGCTGGGCCAGCCGATCGACGACAAAGGTCCCATCACCTCGTCCAGGTACATTCCTATTGAGCGCATCGCGCCGGGCGTTATCGATCGCCAGCCAGTGCGTGAGCCCATGGCCACCGGAATCAAGGCCATTGACTCCATGATTCCCGTGGGCCGCGGTCAGCGCGAATTGATTATTGGTGACCGCCAGACCGGCAAAACCGCCGTGGCGCTGGACACCATCATCAACAACAAGGGCAACAACCTGATCTGCATTTACTGCGCGATCGGGCAGAAGCGGTCGTCGATTGCGCAGGTCGTCCAGAAGCTGCAGGACTACGGCGCCATGGAATACACCATCGTGGTCGCGGCATCGGCCTCCGAACCGGCTCCGATGTTGTATCTCTCGCCCTACTCGGCGTGCGCCATGGGTGAATATTTCCGCGATACAGGCAAGCACGCGCTGGTGATCTATGACGATCTTTCCAAGCACGCGGCTTCGTACCGCGAGATTTCGTTGCTGCTGCGCCGTCCGCCGGGACGCGAAGCGTATCCCGGAGACGTTTTCTATCTCCACTCCCGCTTGCTGGAGCGCGCGTCCAAGATGTCTGACAAAATGGGCGGCGGGTCGTTGACGGCACTGCCGGTCATCGAAACGCAGGCCAATGACGTTTCGGCTTACATCCCGACGAACGTCATCTCCATCACCGACGGACAGATCTTCCTGGAGACCGACTTGTTCAACTCCGGCATTCGTCCCGCGGTGAACGTAGGTATTTCAGTAAGCCGCGTCGGCGGATCGGCGCAGATCAAAGCCATGCGCCAGGTGGCCGGCACCATGAAACTGGAACTCGCGCAGTATCGCGAACTGGCGGCGTTTGCGCAGTTCGGTTCCGACCTGGACAAAGCCACGCAGAACCAGCTCAACCGCGGCAGCCGTCTGGTGGAAATTCTTAAGCAGGACCAGTACCAGCCGTTGCCGTTCAGCAAACAGATTCTGATCATCTTTGCCGGCACCAACGGTTTCCTGGACGATCTGCCGGCCGACCAGATTCGCGCATTTGAAGCCGAACTCTACAAGTACGTGGATACCGCGAATCCGAAACTCCTGCAGACCATCATGGACAAGAAGACCATTGATGACGCGCTGAAAGCAGACATCACCAAGACACTCACCGAATTCAAGCAGACATTTGTGAGCGCGCGTGCGGCGGCGGGAGTGAAGGCGTAGGCGATGGCGAACCTTTTAGACATCCGGCGGCGAATTCGCAGTGTGCGCAACACGCGGCAGATTACCAAGGCCATGCAGATGGTCTCGGCGGCCAAGTTGCGGCGCGCTCAGGAGCGGGCGATGGCGGCGCGTCCGTACGGCAAGATGCTGGTGAACGTGTTGAAGTCGCTGGTGTCGCGTTCGGAGCTTTACGATCCGGTCACCGGAGAAGCGCGCCATCCGCTGTTGATGCGGCGCGAAGAGAAGACAGCGCTCGTCGTTGTAGTGTCCGGCGAAAAAGGTCTGGCCGGCGCGTTCAACGCTAACATTTTGAAAGCGGCTGCGCGGTTCATTGCTTCCAAAGAAGGCAAGAACATTGACATTCTCTGCTTGGGGCGCAAGTCGCGCGACTACTTCCGCCGCCGTTATCCTTCGGGCGAACCAGGTGAAGCGCGTAAAGGCAAGATTCAGATCATCGGCGAACACGTTGGACTGATGAACCGAGCGCAGTTTGCCAGCGCGAAAGAGATTGCCGAGCGCGTTGTGGGTCTTTATACAGACGGCAAAGCCGACTCGGTCTACTTCGTCTTCAACGAATTCAAGTCAGTGATCGCGCAACGCCTGGTCGTCGACGATATTCTGCCTATCAGCAAAGTGGGCGAAGAAGACATTGTGATGACGGAAGAAGCCACGGAAGAAGAACGCAAACGCCGCATTGAAGCGGCCATGCATGCCGGAGTGGGCGTGCGCGCGGCGGACACTTCCGCCATCGATCAGGCGGCTGCCGGGTTCGGCACGGCGCAAGTTGACTACATATATGAAGATGATCCGGGCAAGCTGTTCGGCAATCTGCTGCCACGGTACATCTCGGTGCAGCTGTTCCGGGGGATGCTGGAATCAGAAGCCGCGGAACATGCGGCCCGCATGACGGCCATGGATTCGGCCACCAGCAATGCGTCCGACATGATTGATTCGCTGACGCTGGTGATGAACCGGGCGCGCCAGGCGAAGATTACGAAAGAAATTATCGAGATTGTGAGCGGCGCTGCGGCGGCACAGTAGGAAAAGAAGCCACTAGTTTCTAGCCGCTAGCAGCTAGAAGCCAGTAGCTAGCAGCTCAATCCAGGCAAGTTTTAGCGATCCAGTTAAGGATTCTTATGGCACAGAACATTGGCAAAGTGGTACAGATCGCGGGACCCGCGGTTGACGTGCAATTCAGCGAAGGCAATCTGCCGCCGATTTACCAGGCGCTGCAGGTAACTAGCGAGGGATTCAAAGTCCCCGATCCCATCAACGTAATTCTGGAAGTGCAGCAGCACCTGGGCGAAGGCCGCGTGCGCTGCGTGGCCATGCAGGCCACGGACGGCATGGTTCGCGGCATGAAAACCCTTGATCTGGGTGGACCGATCTCCGTGCCCGTGGGCAAAGGCACGCTGGGCCGCGTGATCAACGTGGTCGGCGAGCCGGTGGACAACCTTGGTCCGGTGGCGTGCACCAAGCGGCTGCCGATCCATCGCCTGGCGCCGAGGTTTGATGAACAGTCCACCAAGGCCGAAATGTTTGAAACCGGCGTGAAGGTCATCGACTTGATCCAGCCGTTCCTGAAGGGCGGCAAGATCGGGTTGTTCGGCGGAGCCGGCGTCGGCAAAACCGTGGTGATCATGGAATTGATCAACAACGTGGCCAAGAACCACGGCGGCTACTCGGTGTTTGCCGGCGTAGGCGAACGCACCCGTGAGGGCAACGATCTCTGGCTGGAAATGACGGAGTCCGGTGTAATTGTGCCGGGCGATCCGTCAAAATCCAAAGCCGCACTTGTTTACGGACAGATGACCGAGCCGCCCGGAGCGCGGCTTCGTGTCGCGCTCACCGGCCTGACTGTCGCCGAATACTTCCGCGATGAAGAAGGCGCGGACACGCTGCTGTTCGTCGACAACATTTTCCGTTTCACCCAGGCTGGATCAGAAGTATCCGCGCTGTTGGGACGGATGCCCTCCGCCGTGGGATACCAGCCGAACCTGGCCACCGAAATGGGCGAGCTGCAGGAACGCATCACGTCCACGAAGAAAGGATCCATCACATCCGTGCAGGCGATTTACGTGCCCGCCGACGATTTGACCGATCCGGCGCCGGCCACTACGTTTGCTCACCTGGACGCCACTACCGTGCTCTCGCGTCCGTTGACGGAAATCGGAATTTACCCAGCCGTTGATCCGCTGGCTTCCACGTCACGCATTCTTGATCCGCTGATTGTGGGTAAGGAGCACTACGACGTGGCCCAGGGCGTAAAGAAAATCCTGCAGCGCTACAAAGACCTGCAAGACATCATCGCCATTCTGGGTATTGAAGAATTGAGCGAAGATGACAAGCTGACCGTGGCGCGCGCACGTAAGGTGCAAAAGTTCCTGTCGCAACCATTCTTCGTGGCCAAGCCATTTACGGGAATGGATGGCAAGTACGTGAAAGTGGCTGACACCGTGAAGAGCTTCAAGGAAATCATCGCCGGTAAACATGATGATATCCCAGAGCAGGCCTTCTACATGAAGGGCGGCATTGAGGAAGTGTTGGCCGAAGCCGAGAAGATGAAAGCCATAGCGTAACCGACCAATGGCTGAGACTATCCAACTCGAAATCGTTACCCCGGAGCGCCTGGTGGTGAAAGACACGGTGGAAGATGTTTACATCCCCGGCGCCACCGGGTACCTGGGAATCTTGCCGGGCCACGCACCGCTGATCAGCGAGCTTGCCGTGGGCGAAATTACCTACCACGTGAGTGGACAGGAAAAGAAGCTGGCCGTTGCGTGGGGATTTGCCGAAGTCCTGCCGGACAAAGTCACGATCCTGGCCGAGACGGCCGAACGAGCCGACGAAATCGACGTCGCTCGCGCACAAGCCGCCAAGCTACGCGCGGAAGACGAGTTGAAGAAAGCCGGTCCGGAGGGCAACGCCGACGCGCAAGCCGCACTCCAGCGCGCGACAACTCGGCTGGACGTGGCGGGGCAGAAAACCGCAACGCACTAAAAGTTATTCAAAACAAATTTTAGCCCGGCACTTGATGCCGGGTTTTTTATTGCCGGGTTATTTCGAATCCGCGCCCGGCGCTCTGAGCAGTTTTGGACAATAGTTTGATTTTTCAAAGGACATCTCAATTTACGTCGTGTACCTTTAGGCAAAACGCGATTGCGTCATCCCGTGCCAGTTTCATGGTAAGCTCACTCAACTGTCGCTGGTTCTTCAGGCGACTTCGGGCCACGGCAAAAGTACTTATCCCATATCCGGAAGTGAAAGAGCGTGTCTTGTTCGTGTAAGTTTGCCGTCGCTGTTGGCGTTCTGGCGCTGTGCACGTCTTGCGGCCAACAAGCCCGACAACTGACAAGACTAAATCCGTTCCCCCAAGTCATCTCCGCCGACTGCACTGTTTCAGCTTCTGCCCTTCCATCCAATGCAACCAGGGTGTTTATTGCTTTGCGCGGTGGCGCTGACGGAACCGGTAATTCCGCCGATGACTCCCGCGACGGCAGCACGGTTGGAGGCTTTGACACTGTCTTGCGGTGCTATGCGGAGGGGTGCGGTGCGCCCAAGACCGACAATCTGATTGTTTGTCTGGGGCCGGGCACTTTTCAAACCATGGGGGCTTTTGACGTCAGCGTGGGAAAACGGCACTTGACGCAGCGAGGTTTCACCGTGGGCAACGGATGGAAGATCCACGGGCAAGGCCCTGGCCTAACGATTCTGCAACTCAGCGCTTATCTTCCAGCCTCTGATCCGGGCAACGTCCAAGGCTTTCCTCCAGGAACCGGGGCCAACGTAGTTTTGAGCACCGCCAGCACTAACGCCTCGGGAGTGGAGATCTCCGATTTGACGATTGACGCAAATTATCCGGCTCTGAAGGCCCAGGCCGACAGTGACGGGCTTTTTGCGCTCAACCTGGAGGCCATCCATTTATGGTCCGCGCAGGGCAATAACTGGGTGCATAACGTCGCGGTAATCAATGCGGCCGGCGAAGTCGGCGCGCTTGATGAGCGGTTTGAAACGTTCGCGGTGATGATCAACTCTGGGACTACGGCCACTCCGCCGTCCGCCAGCAGCGGAAATATCATTGAGAACGTGGTGTTGAGCGCCTTTGGGGGCGGTGCGTGCACAGCGATCACTTTGGGAAACTCCGTGGCCGAAGTCAGGAACAACGTGGTGAACGGATATCAGATCGGCTACGGCGGATGGTCTCTGGGGAATTCTAACTTCCACGACAATGTTGCGCTGGATACCGAGTACGGATTCAACGTCGATAGCCTGGTCAATGACGGTGTAACAATTTCGGGGAATACGATAACGGCCCGCAAATACGGCATGGTGATCGGTGGAGGTTCTGAGTATAGAAACCTGACGATCTCCAACAATGTGGTTCAAGTGAACATCCCGGGATGGTTTGGCATCCTGGTGCAGGGCGGCGTGACTAGTTCCACTTTGTCCGGCAACAAGATCATCGCCGGTGCTAACGCCGCAGGCGGTACGGCGATCCTGAACTTTATCAATGCTGAGCAGGGCGTAGCCAATGGGAACAACGTGTTCCAGAGCAACCAGATTGACAGCAAGCTCAATGTGGTTTTTCAAGCGCCTTCTTTGCGGACGCTCAATTGCGCATTTGGCAATCACGACGAAAAGGGCAATCCGCGGGGCGATCTCCCGGATACGACGAGCGTACCTTGCGTTCCGTAAGCAGCGGGTAACTAAACAGCGTCCCGGTAAGACTCGCAGCCGTGTTTCAGGGCTGAAGCTTCCAGATCGCGGAGCTACCCTTCGCCTTCCACTGGCCATTTTCCTTTAAGAACAAGAAGTAGCGGCCTTCACTCAGCTTTGCATTGGTGCCGGACATAAAGCCGACGTACACCAGAGCCAGCGTCTTTTCCTCACTAAATCCCACGCGCGAGAAGAAAAAAAAATCCGCATGGCCCCAGCCCACGGGAGGCAGGTGTTCGCCGGTCTGACCAAACAGAGAGTACTTGGCCTTGGCCGGTATTTTAGCTTCCACCGCGGAGCACTTTTGGTTCTTGGCTTGAAAATCACTGGCCGATGCGGCGGTCAGTTGTGGAAGGTCACGCTGGACGATTTTCAATCGCTCGGCTGACGTTTCGTCCTTGTCCCGCAGCCCGTTGCAGCCGCCGATGTGCATCCCGTTGCAGACTGCTTCGCACGAGAAGGTTGAAGTGTGATCGGCGACCAGGGGCTGAGTGGCGTGTTTGTGTTGCCGGAAACTCTCAAGAACAGCAGCGTAGACCCGGTATTCTTCCTCGGTAATGTCGGTGGCCGCGGGGGCCGGCGAGCTGTTTTGCTGTGCGGAAAGCGCGCGGCAGCCGATCAGTATAAAAAGGATGCTAAAGCCGGCGCCGAGGGTTTTGCGTGACATGGCAACCGATATCATATGCGAATCGCTGCGCTCGCGATTACAGAAAAACCTCGGGACAAAGAATTAGTTGAAATCCGCACTGCCCACGCGCAGAATCGTCCGGGTTCTTTTTCCGCCTTCACTCTTTCCTGCGTCTTTGCCGTCATCGGAAGTCTGGTGGGCCCAGGCGGCGAAAGCTTTGTTGCCATAAGCGGTGATGGCCAGGTAGTCGCCCAGAAAGTCGCCGTCGGCGTCGAAGGTTTGCGGGTCGAGCATGTAGTTGGCGAAAGTCCTGCCGCCATCGGTGGAGCGGGCGAGCGTGACGGTGGTGGCTTTGTTGTCCGTGCGGCGGTCGTAGAAAATAAGATTCACCGCGCCGGATTTCGGATCGACAGCCATCCATTGGAAGAACTGGTCTTTGCCGTTGTGCAGCGCATCGTTATTCACGCGCACGGGATCGCTCCATGTGGCACCTTGATTCGGCGAACTGGCCACAAAAACATCGACGTCACCGTTGGTGTAGTCACTCCAAGCCACGTAAAGGTTGCCAACTTTCTTACCAGAAGACACTCGCAGGTCCATGCCGATTTGCGGGAAGCCGTTGGAGCGCGAAACTCCGGTGATGCCGAAGTAAGGTGGGCCGGTGGCGATGATGCGGCGATCAGCGCCGAAAGTCTGTCCGCCATCGTGGGAGACAGCCATCATGATTCCGTCGCGATCGGCCCAGATGGCGTACAGCGTTCCGTCCGGACCAACCACGCCGTGGAATCCTTCCAGCGCGCCGTTATCATCACGCGGCAGACCGGGCACGCTGTTGAGCTTGATGGGCTTGGACCACGACTTGCCGCCGTCAGTGGAGCGGGAAAAAAGCAAATCACTGGCGGCGAGCGTGAACTGCGTCCATCCCACGTAGAGATTGCCGGGATGCGGGCCGGCGGTATCGGCGACGATCCACGGTTTATCTTCAAACGGGATACTAGGATCAGAGTTGTGGGCGATGACGGTGGCAGCTTCAGATTCCCACGTCTTGCCGCCATCCAGCGACCGGCGGACGAAGATGCCGTTGCGCGTGGCGCCCTGCGCCCAGTAGTTCACGGTGCCGAGCTTGTCAAAAGCGATGTAACAGAGCAGAGCGTGTCCGGCGGAATCGTAGGCGAGAGAAACATCGCCAGAAATGCGGTAATCCTTGGGAGCGGTGTTGTCCGCCTTGGTCCAGGTCTGGCCGCCGTCAGCGGAGTAAGCAACGCTGGCATTCA
>JANXPR010000049.1 GCA_025357215.1 Acidobacteriaceae bacterium
CTCCCCAACCTCGTTATCCCATTCCCAGCGGGCTTTTTCAGAACGGAGCTGAGTGTACCCTTCGTCCCCGATCGCTATTGAGCGTGCAAGGTGTAGCGTCTCCTCGTCCTTATTTCTACTGGCCTGTTCCAGGTGGGCCCAGACTTTTTCGTAACGAAGAGAGACTGAGTGACTCGATGACGTTGCAATTGCCGATCCAATTCTCTGGAGGTGGGCGCGGGCAGTGGGCAAAGATCCCGTACGTAGTTCGAGATCGACCAGACCGATCTCAGCCTCAGCTTCGTAGTACCTGGTGACTCGGCTTGGCGGCAGTGTCTCGAAAATCTCTTTGGAACGACGGTATTCTTCTCGGGCCTGATCGGAGTCGCCGGTGTTTTGCGCCGCCAACCCCGTGTGAAAATGCGCGATGGCCGTAAAGTCCACGCGCTTGGTTTCGGTGAGCATAGACAACGCTTCGCGCTGTAGTGACCCAGAGAGATGCCACTGGCGCGTCTTTTCCGTCGCCAAGGCAAGGTCGGAGTAGAACTGAAAGGCCCGCTCGGCTGGATAGTTGGAATTCCAAAACGATTCCAGACTAAGTTCGTTGGCCGACCACCCCTGGAGGAAGCGCCCTTCATTGTTATGCCAGGCCCCTTCGAGCGCGGTCGCTCGGAGCAAGAGCTGAGGATATTTCGAAAACATAGCGTATCGGCGACTCTTGCCTGCCCACAACTGCGCCGAATCGAAATCACCAGCGACTCCACTGCAAATCGAGTGTTCGATCGCCCATTGGATACGCAGCCAGCGGTGGCGAGCCCCGGGCATGGTCCGGGAGAGTTCCTTCAAACACGCCGCACTGTGTGCTTGGCGGCCAAGAGAATAGATTTGTTCAAAAGCGCTCCACTCAACGCCGGGGGAATTGCCCAGACGGGCGAATTCTTTTCTTGCCTGGCCGGCTAATCCGTATGCCTCTTGTGCGTCACCCGCGTAGTTTTGCCGCAGCGCATTCAATAGGAGATGGTTTCCTCGCGTCGAGAACGGCGCTTCAAGAAATTCCGTCAGCCATGAATCGCCATGGCTCAACTCAAGGAACTTCGCCAAATGTGTTAGGGCAATCTTGGTATCTCCGGTTGGAGGCTCCGGAGCAAGTAACCAATTTCGCAAAGCCACGTCCAAATATGCTTCGCTCTGATAACTATCAATCGCATTGCCGGAGCGCAGCTCATCCCACGCGACTGAGATATCTTGGATCCGCTTCAATCCTATTGATCGTTTTTTTTTATTTCATTGATCTTGCCGATGTGTTCGTGTGCTTCCGCCGCCCACCCGCTTCCTTTTTCGAGTTCAATCAGGCTTTGGTAATCGGTCGATGCGCACGCGTACATTCGCAGCCTTTCACAGGCCACAGCCCGGTTGAAGCGGGCCACAGGATCTCTGGGGGCATGCTGGAGTACCTTGCCCAGAAGCTCGACGATCTCACCGTATGATTGGTCTCGTTGGTCGCGTTCGAATTCGGCGCGCTCATAAAGCGCCAACGCAAGTGTTGTTCTTACCTCATCAGACGAAAGAGACTTATCATCGTCGATCTTTCTCAACGCACTCAGCGCAGACTTGTAATGCCAATCCAGCAAATCAAGCCTTGCACTGAGTAGCAACCACTGAGGATCGTCAGGGTTGTTTTTCAAATGTTCGGAAACCACGGATGCAGCCTTACGGAGCGCTTCCGGAGTATTTAGCAGGGAAGCCGTTTCTCCGGAGCGGGTTTGCTTGAAGTCTGCCCACTCTGCCTCGGGCCAGCGCATCTCCATTGTTCGATGTTCGGTATAAGCCTGCGCAAATAGTTTCTCAACTTTCTCTGGTGTTTCGCGCTGGTTGTACCAGACAGAAAACGCGATTGCGGCGCACGCTGCTGCCGTTGCGGGGACGAGCAGCCAGCGGAGCCAGAATCCCGACGGACGCGCTGCGCTCCCGCTCTGCATCTCGCGCACCAAATTCTTTTGCCAACTTGGCGAAGAGCTTTTCAGTTTGCCCAGGATGTCCTGGTCCTCGACGGGCAAGGTGCTCAGGTCTTCGTCAAAGTCTTCGGTGAACATCCGCAGAATGGGGCCGCAGTGGTCGCACTGGGAGACGTGTTGCAGAATTGCAGGAACTTTTCCCGGCGGGCAAATGCCAGCAGCAAGGTCGCGAAGTTGGTCTTCGGTGGGGCAGTCCGGACGGGCAGCAGTAGTCACAGATTTGTCCGTTACTCTTGTGAGATGTGAGCGGGCGGCGGCAAGCACACGTCCGCGACAGGACTCGCATTCAGCAAGGTGTGCCTCGAAATGCTGATCCTGGCTCGTCCCCGCTGGCCCCGTGGTCCTTAACCCGTACTGCTCGATCTGAGCATCCGTCAGGTGCTCTGACTGCTTATCCAATTTGCCCACTTCTCACCTAATATCAACGTAACTGCCGGGCCTTGCCCTTTTGTCCGCTTCAGGAAGGCATTTAAGCTCAATGTTTGCATCGCTTAGCGATTGCCCGTCGTCTCGCCAACGTCGGGCAGATACCGCGATTTGGGATTCCTACATGCACAGAATTATCTGTCTTCTGCTCCAGCAAGCCATCCTCGTTGATTCCAAGAACTCAAAAGTCTATATCAAACTTCTGCGCACAAAGAAATTGGGGATTTTTCGGGAGAGTTTTTC
>JANXPR010000067.1 GCA_025357215.1 Acidobacteriaceae bacterium
GTGTTATGTTCAATGCTTCGCGCGTTCGTTGCTTCGCATACTATGATTGGCCAGGAGAACCTTTATTTATGTCCGCACCGCAGCAGCCCCAGATTCAGATACTGAATTCGCCCGACTATCGCGATGGCTACGCCAACTCTATCCAGGTCCGCGTAAGCGTATGGGACTTTCTGCTGATCTTTGGCCGCTTGCAGCCCCTGGGCGCGGACCAGGTTGAAGTCCACAATTTCCAAGGAATATATCTAAGCCCGCAGCAGGCCAAAGCGCTGCATACCGTCCTGGCGCAGAACCTGGCGCAGTACGAGAAGACGTTTGGCGAGATCAAGCTCGACCCCAACATGGCGCAGCCGCCCGGACAGATCAACTAAACGGCGCGCTGATGAAAGCTTCCCCTAAACGCTGGCAGCCCGGTGCGCTGCATCTGTTTCTCATTATCTTTATTGGCATCTTTGCGCTGCACTTGCCCCTGCTGCGCCTGCCCTTTTTCTGGGACGAAGCCGGCTTCTACGTGCCCGCCGCCTACGATCTGGCGCACTCGCACACGCTGATTCCCACAACCACGCTGGACACCGGCCATCCTCCACTCTCCGCTACTTATCTGGCTCTGTGGCTTACCTTGGGCGGATGGCAACCGGCCGCGGCGCGCATCGCCATGTTGTTGCTGGCTGCCTTTGCGTTAACGAATGTCTTTCTTCTCGCGCGACGTGTCGCCAACAGCGGAGTGGCCATCGCATCCACGATCGCCACGGCTGTCTATCCGGTGTTTTTTGCGCAAAGTTCTCTGACTCATGCCGACCTGACAGCCGCGGCGTTTACGCTCTGGGGAATTCGGCTGGTAATGGAAGCGCGCGTCGGCTTCGCTCAACTGGCATTCTGCCTGGCTGTGCTAAGCAAGGAAACGGCCATCATCACGCCGCTGGCTTTAGGACTGTGGGAGTTGGTGCGAAAAGATATTTCGTCAGAAATAAAGCCGGACACCAATAAAGACACGCCGACTTTACCCGCGCCGATGCTGACCCGCATCTCGCGTTCGGCCATCTACGCCGTCCCGCTGGTTCCCTTGTTCGTCTGGCTTGGTTATCACCATCACCTCACAGGAAGGTTCCTGGGTAACGCGGAATTTTTTCAATACAACGTAACGCAGGCGCTCAACCCGTTGCGCATACTCCTTGCAATGCTGATGCGAACATGGCACCTGTTGGGGACGATGAACATGCTGGCCCTGACCGCCGCTACCATCGTAGCCATGCGCTTCCCTCCCGTTACGGACGCCACCGGCGAAAGGCAGCGCATTGCGATTCCCGTGCAGTTGCAATTTGCAGCCATCATGCTCGGGCACATCGTGCTGTTTTCTTTGCTGGGAGGAGCGCTCCTTACGCGCTATCTGTTGCCGGCCTATCCGTTGGTCATCATCATCGGAATGTCTACTCTGCGGCGAAGGATCTTGAGTTGGGAGTGGCCGGCGGCCGTGATGGTCACTTGTTTTGCCATGGCCCTGGTGCTCGACCCGCCTTATCGCATCGCTCCGGAAGACAACCTCACTTACAAAGACTATGTGGAGCTGCATGCGCGGGCCGCGCAATTTATCGCCCAGCATGAAAAAGATGCCGCCATCCTTACTGCATGGCCGGCTACCGACGAGCTTACCAAACCTTACCTGGGGTACACGTCGAGCCCGCGAACGGTTTTGGCGATCCGTGACTTCACCGCTGAAGAATTAATCAAAGCCCGCCGGATCCGGCCCAAATTCCAGGTTGTTTATTTGTTTTCCACCAAGTATGAATCGTCCACCTGGTTCCGGTCAGAGCGGTGGGAACAGCTCAACCGCAGGTTCTTTGACTATCACCAGGATTTGTCGCCGCAAGCGGCGGCAGAATTGCTGGGCGGGAAAGTAGTTTTTGTGGCCCGCGAAAAAGCCGAGTGGGTGGAGATTATTGAGATGCAGCAAACGTCAGTCGAGGCTGCCGGCAGGAAGTTGGATCGTAATTAACAATCCTGCCGGTTACCCGTTTGCCGGCTGCATTCCCGGCTTGAAACTCGTGCGTTAGAACATCACCTTGACCAGCGCAATATGTACCGCTGGGTTGTACCACAGATAGATCAAGAAAGCGGAAACAACCAGATCCGCTACCCGGAAGTTTGACTTCGTGTTCATCCCCTTGACTCCCTTAAACCTGAAACCTAGCTGGCCTCAGCTTCAACTTGCGCATGAACGAAAGGCCGCTGGTTACTGGAGTCAACAACGCGCATGGTCTTCCAGTCGTAAGCAAATTCTTTCCCGCAATCCAGGCATACAACGTAGGTGCCGGTTTGCGAGGCTGCTTCCGAATGGGTGTGTCCACGTTTGCTGGACAGGGGGAAACTCGTGTTTTTGTGCCAGCACCCGAATAACGCGTCTATGATTTTCATATTCTCCTCCAGATCCTGAGATCGCAACTAAATTTCAGAAGAACTAACCTCACGCAGTTCATCGGCAGGCCCCGTCGTAAGCCTTAGACCTATTACCCGGTCCCGGTTAGTACTTCCGTTACTGTGGTAGTGACTTCAAACCCTTGTTCGTTTCCAGTGTTTTCCACAAAGCAGTGACAAAAAATGTCAGCCAAACTGGCTCTATGTCCACTGTTTTCAGTACGTAGAACGCGGTTCAATTGGATTTGTTGCGGTGATGCCATGCAAGAAAAGTTAAGAAAGGTAGAGTTCGTGGGCGGACAATCGGGCCCACGGAACCAGTGGCGCTGTGGAAATCTCTTGGGACGATTTTTCGAAAAAGGACAAACGTACCGTGAAGATATTGAGAAAGGATTTGGACAATTTGATCATCCGGCCCGAAGACTCAGCCGTAGAGTATCTCGCGGAGCGGCTGGTCGCCTTCAATGCTGAAGTGGAAACCGAGGCACTGGCAGGAAGCCAGCACCACGTAAATCGGGCTCAGCACCAGGTATCTGTGCCACAGGCGGCGCGGCTCCATGCAGAGGCGAAACAGCCACTCAAGCCCGCGATCCTGCATCCACTGTGGAGCCTGGCGCAACGTCCCGGCGATGAACGGGAAGGCCGCTCCAACAGCCAGAATTGGCATTTTCAGCCGGTCACGGAATTCGTAAGCCCAGGCTTCCTGGCGGGGACAACCCAGAGCCACAAATGCAATTTCGGCTCCGGACTCCCGGATGTCATGCGCAATCTCATCGGCGGCCTCGGGGCTGATTCGTCCGAAGACCGATGGCTTCACTCCCGCTATCTGTATTCTCGGAAACCGCTTACGGAGATTTTCACACATCGAGTCCAAAATAATTTGCGAGCACCCGTAAAAGAAGACGCGCAAGTTCTCCCGCTCAGCCCGCACCAATACCGCCAAGGTAAGACTTGGCCCGTACACGCGCTCTTTCAGGCCCACGCGATGGACCATGTTCAGCATCCATCGGACAGGCTGTCCGTCTGCCACTACTAGGTCCAAATTGTTAAGGCGATAGCGGTGCTCACGATCGAGTACGCCAGACATCACTCCGTGCACCGCGAGCGCGGAGACTGAAAACGCACGTTTTTGCCGGGCTGCTTCAATAACCAGGTCAGTGGCGGTCTGGCTGTTGACCGGGTCCACCAGAACGCCGAGGACGCTTTTTTTCTCGCGCAGGCTCATGCATTCACGGATTCGCGCACCGCACACCAGCGTTCGTGGTTGCGGTCATTGATTTCGCGCAGGATCGCGCGAACGTTGTACCTCAGTTGGTACGCTGGATAATGCGACTGGAACTTGCTGATGTCGCTGATCCACCAGATGTGGTCGCCCATGCGGTTGCAAGCGTCATACTCCCACCGCATTTCTTGCCCGGAAATCTCTTCGCACAGCGCAATGGCCTCAAGCATGGAACAGTTGGAAAAACGGCTGCCTCCGATGTTATACACTTCCGCCGTTCTGGGCTGTTTAAAAAAAAGATCAAAAGCCTGGATCAGATCAGAGCAGTGCATGTTGTCGCGGACTTGCTTGCCTTTATAGCCCAGCACTTTGTATGGCGTCCGTGTGGCGCAGCATCTCATCAGGTAAGCCAGGAATCCGTGCAGTTGCGTTCCTGCATGGAGCGGCCCAGTGAGGCAACCGGCTCGGAAGCAGGCCGTCTTCAACCCAAAGTAGCGCCCATACTCCTGCACCATCACGTCCGCCGCAACCTTGGACGCGCCGAAAATGCTGTGCATGGACTGGTCCACGGACATCTCTTCGGTAATTCCCTTCTCCGCGAACTTATGCGACCCATCCAGTTCCCAGCGCAGATTTTTTTCCACCAAGGGCAAAACGTTGGGAGCGTCTCCATAGACCTTGTTTGTGGAAGTAAAAATAAAAGGTGCTTCAGCACAAAATTGTCGCGTTGCTTCCAATAAGTTCAGGGTTCCCAGGGCGTTCACCGCAAAGTCCGTGAATGGTTCTTTGGCTGCCCAGTCGTGTGATGGTTGAGCCGCGGTATGGATCACCAGGGAAATGCTGTGCCTTAACTTCCGAAAGAGGGCGAAGATGGCCTCACGGTCACGGACGTCAATGTTATGGTGCGTGTAGCCTTTGGTGGTAGCTACCAGTTCTTTTTGCTGCCACTGGGTAGAGGCTTCAGGACCGAAGAAATACTGGCGCATGTCGTTGTCCACGCCCACAACGTCCATACCCTGGCTGGCAAAATGGCGCACGGCTTCTGATCCAACTAGGCCTGCCGAGCCAGTGATGAATGCAACGCTCACCCGTTGTTCTCCTTAGGACCTAACGAAAGTCATAGTTGGTGCGGAACCAGACTCAAAGAAACCCGGTATAAAGCCCCGGGGGACGGGGCGTATCGCCATTGAGAATACCATTGAAACTCGGTAGTGGGCAGGTAGTAATCCTCTATCAAAATCGACCAGCGATTCTAGGGACTCCAGCCATCACCAGGGGCAAAAAAGCCCAGGCGCAAAAAGGCTAGACGCAAAAAGGCCGGGCTCAAAAAGGCTAAGAGCAAAAGAGCCTGGCAAAAAAGGCCAAGATGAAAAAAAAGGGCAGGAGGAGTGACCTCGCCGGTCACATAGCCTCCTGCCCCTTTTAAGACGTGCGTAGCGTAAAGCTTTGACCGTTTAGTGCGTGATGGTCAAGCTCAGGTTGATGGTTGCCGTTTGCGATCCGCTGGTTCCTACCACGCTTACCGTGGCGTTGGTTGGACCGCGTCCGCCGCCATTGCTTACGTTCAGCGAACCGCCGCCGCAGGCCACCATTCCGGCAATCATGAACGCTGCCATGAACACCAGAACCAACTTGCGGCGTTTCTTGCTCATTCCGGAGAACAGGCCAACGAGCACACCGGCGAACACGAACATGGGCATCTTTGATCCAAAGGGCTTGGATCCAATCGGCTTGAGTCGCGCATTCTGCGTGTTGGAAATCGTCACGGTAATCGGCGCGGAGCTTGATGCGGCCGACACGGTGAGCGGGTTCGGGTTCACGGTACAAGTTGTTCCTGCTGGCGCGCCAGAGCAGGCGAAGGAAATGTTTCCGGCAAATCCCTGGTTGGCCAGAGAGAGGTTGTAGACGGCATCCTTACCGGCAGCCACCGTGGCTGTCGTGTTGCCACCAGTTCCGCTCAACCCGAAGGTCGGCGTGCTACCCACATTCACCGGAACCGGCGTAGACGTGGAGGCAATGTAGGTTGCGTCACCCGAGTAGTTGGCAGTGATGGAGTGCGCTCCGTTGGCGAGCCCAATTTGCAGACTCGCTGTAGCCACTCCGCCTTGGACGGCGATCGCCACCGGCGCTCCGAGCGAAGCTGCTCCATCAAAGAACTGCACCGTGCCCGTGGGCAGCGCCGGACCGGTGTTCTGGACCTGCGCCGTCAGTTGCGATGTCGGGACAGCGGCCGCCACATTCAATACCACCGCCGGCTTGGACTGCGTAACGGTGAGGACTGCGTTGGAAGAAGTCACCGCGTAGTTGCCGAGTTTCGCCGTGGGATCAACCAGCACCGGTACGATCACATACGTTCCAACCCCGCTCGCGGTGTTGGCCGTGGTGTTAAACGTTGCGGTGATGTTGTCAGCGTTCTTGATGCCGGTGATGCTTCCCGTAAACACCGGATTCGCTGCGCCATACGGACGGCTGGCGTTCGCTGCCGAGACTGACAGCGACGCCGGACCAATCGTAAGCACTCCGTTATTGGCAGTAACAGCATAGTTGCCCAGCTTGTTCGTAGGATCAGCCAGGACCGGCGTGATGGGGAATACACCCACCGCGCTGGCCGGACCAACACTGGTAAAGCTGGCGGTGATCGCGTCAGCATTGCGCAATCCAGTTACCGTGCCGGTGAAGGCCGGGTTCGGATCGCCATACAGGCGGCTGGCGTTCGTCGCCGTCACTGCGAGCGGCGCCGGCGTGACCGTAAGCGTGCCGTTGTTGTTGATCACCGTGTAGTTCGGCAGTTTGTTGGTGGGATCAACCAGCGTGCCCGCGATGGGATACGTTCCCACTGGGCTGGTGACCGTGGCCGTGCTGCCAAAGCTGGCCGCGATGTTGTCCAGGTTCTTTACGCCGCTGATCGTTCCCGAGAAGACCGGATTTGGGTCGCCGTACAGGCGGCTGTCATTCGATCCCGTCACCGTCAGTGGCGCGGGCGCGATCGTCAACGTGCCGTTTTGTGAAGTTACGGTGTAATTGGCAAGCGTCGCGGCTGAGGCCGTCAGGTTCGCCAAGATCACCACCGGACCTACCGGGCTGGTGGCCACCGCGGCGCTGGTGAATGACGCCGTGATCGCGTCTGCATTCTTCACACCCGTGAGTGTGCCGGTGAACACTGGGTTGGGATCACCGTACAGCCGGGTGGCATTTGTAGCAACCACTGACAGTGCCGCCGGACTCACGGTTAACGTGCCGTTGGTAACGCTGACGCTGTAGTTCGTCAGCTTGGCCCCCGGATCAACCGGTGTAACCACGATGGGATAGCTGCCAACTCCAGCGGTTTGTACTGCGCTGGTGAAGCTGGCCGTAATGTTGTCAGCGTTCTTGAGCCCGGCGAAAGTCGCAGTGAATGCCGGGTTCGGATCCCCGTAGGCACGTGTGGCGTTGTTCCCGGTGATAGTAAGCGGGGCTGCCGTGATCGTTAGTGTCCCGTTGGTAAACGTTGGCGTGTAGTTACCCAAAGTGGACGGAACAGAATCCACCAGGCTAGGCACCAGAACGTAGGAACCGACCGGACTGACCGGCGCGGCACCGGCGCCGGAAACAATCGCAGTGATGTTGTCACCGTTCTTGAGTCCCAGGATGGTGCCGTTGAACGGCGGGTTCGGATCGCCGTACAAGCGCGTAACGTTGCCGGCCGTAACCGTAAGCGGAGCCGGGGTGATGGTCAAATTGGCGTTGGTCAGCGCCAAGGTGTAGTTGCCCAGCTTGGCGGCAGGATCAACCGCCGTGGGCACGATGGTAGCGACGCCGACCGGGGTAGTGAGTCCCGCCGTGGTTCTGAAGGTGGCGGTGATCGGATCAGCGTTCTTGATTCCGCTCACCGTGCCGGTAAATGCCGGGTTTGGATCACCGTACACGCGGTTGGCGGGAGTGGCGGCAATCGCCAGCGGAGCCTTGCTGATGGTCAGCGTACCGCTATTAAGCGTCAGCGTATAGTTGCCCAGTTTGGAGGGGACCGCGTCCACTGCAACCGGCGTGATCACAGCGCTGCCCGCCGGGCTTGCCGGAGTGGCCGTGCTGCTCGCTGTAGCAGTGATGGCGTCACCGTTCTTCAATCCGACTGGCGTGGCGGTAAAAGCCGGGTTCGCGTCGCCGTAGATGCGCGTTGCGTTGGCGGCGTCGATGGCCAGCGGCGCAGGTGTAACCGTCAGCGTGCCGTTGGTCAACGTTACCGTGTAATTGCTCAGCTTCGCCGGGACCGAATCCACTGCGGCTGGGATGATGCTGAACGTACCTACGTTGCTGGCTGCTGTCGCCGCTGTGGTGAACGATGCAGAAATGGCGTCAGCGTTCCGGATGCCGGTGAACGTCGGGCTGAACGCCGGGTTCGGATCACCGTACAGACGTGTTGCGTTATTCGCCGTGATCAACAGCGGAGCGGCGGTAATAGTCAGCGTTCCGTTGTTTAGCGTCACCGTGTAGTTCGCGGCTTTGTTCGTCGGATCCACTAGTTGCGGGACCAGGACAAAGGTTCCCACCGGGCTGGTGGGATCAGCGCCCACGCCACCGACAATCGCCGAAATGTTGTCACCATTCTTGAGGCCAACAACACTTCCAACAAACGCCGGGTTCGGATCGCCGTACAAGCGGCTTACGCTGCCCGCGCTCACCGTCAGCGGGGCAGGATTGATCGTCAGGGTACCGTTGGTCAACACCAGCGAGTAGTTGCCGAGTTTGGCCGTGGGATCAACCGCTGCGGGGACGATGGACGCCACTCCGACTCCTGTGGTCAAACCAGCGGCCGTGCTGAACGTGGCCGTGATGTTGTCCAGGTTCTTGATGCCGGTGATGCTGCCCGTGAATGCCGGGTTAGCATCGCCATACAAACGGCTGGCCGCATTGGCGGCGATGGTCAGCGGCGCTTGCGTAATGGCCAGCGTCCCGTTGGTTAGCGTCACCGAGTAGTTGCCCAGCTTCGGCGTGGGAGCGTCAATCGCCGCGGGCACAATGGCGAAGTTGCCCACCGCACTGGCCGGAGTGGCTGTGCTGCTGGCGGTGGCGGTGATCGCGTCGCCGTTCTTCAGTCCAATTGGCGTGGCCGTGAATGCCGGGTTGGCATCGCCATACAGGCGCGTGGCGTTGTTCGCTGTAATGCTCAACGGCGCCGGGTTCACGGTGAGCAAACCGTTCGTTAGCGTAACCGTGTAGTTGCTCAGTTTTGGTGTAGGCGCATCAACCGCCGCCGGCACGATGGTGAAAGTGCCTACGTTGCTGGCTACCGTCGCCGTGGTGGTAAATGATGCCGTGATGGCATCAGCGTTTTTCAGACCGGTCAGGGTCGGGCTGAACGCCGGGTTCGGATCGCCATACAAACGCGTTGCCGCGTTGGCCGCGATGTTCAACGGAGCCGGCGTAATCGTGAGTGTGCCGTTGTTGAGAGTCACGGTGTAGTTGGCCCCTTTGTTGGTCGGGTCCACCAGTTGCGGGACCAGGACGAAGGTTCCC
This sequence comes from Acidobacteriaceae bacterium, assembly GCA_025357215.1. Lineage (GTDB taxonomy): Bacteria > Acidobacteriota > Terriglobia > Terriglobales > Acidobacteriaceae > Angelobacter. The sequence goes on from JANXPR010000067.1 coordinate 9,125, forward strand.
ACCGGGCTGGTCGGATCAGCGCCTACGCCCCCGACAATCGCCGTGATGTTGTCACCATTCTTCAGGCCAATCACGCTCCCGACAAACGCCGGGTTCGGATCACCGTATAACCGGCTTACGCTGCCAGCGCTCACCGTCAGCGGCGCAGGAGTGATTGTGAGCACACCGTTGTTAAGCACTACCGTGTAGTTGCCGAGTTTGGCTGTCGGGTCAACCGCCGCAGGGATGATTGCAGCTGGGCCTACACCCGTGGCTGCGGTAGCCGGAGTACTGAAGCTGGCTGTGATGTTGTCAGCGTTCTTAACGCCGGTAATGGTTCCAGTGAAGGCCGGGTTCAGGTTGCCGTACAAGCGGCTAGCCGGATTCGCGCTGATCGTCAACGGCGCGGGCGCAATCGTCAGCGTACCGTTGGTCAACGTAACTGTGTAGTTGCCCAGCTTCGGCGTGGGAGCGTCAACCGCTGCCGGGACGATCACAGCGTTGCCCACGGGGCTGGCCGGAGTCGCGGTGCTGCTGCCTGTTGCGGTGATGGCGTCACCGTTCTTCAAGCCAGTCAGCGTTGCCGTGAACGGCGGGTTCGCGTCGCCGTACAAGCGGCTCGCATTCGCCGCCGCGATTGCAAGCGGCGCGGGTGCAATGGTTAATGTCCCGTTGGTCAACGTGACCGTGTAGTTGCTCAGCTTAGGCGTCGGCGCATCAACCGCCGCCGGCACGATGGTGAAAGTCCCTACGTTGCTGGCTGGAATCGCCGTCGTGGTGAACGATGCAGTAATGGCGTCAGCGTTCTTGATGCCGGTGAACGTCGGGATGAACGCCGGGTTCGGGTCGCCATAAAGACGAGTGGCCGCGTTGGCCGCGATGTTCAATGGAGCTGGCGTAATGGTCAGCGTTCCGTTGTTCAGCGTGACTGTATAGTTAGCAGCTTTGTTGGTTGGGTCTACCAGCGCGGGCACGAGAACGAACGTTCCCACCGGACTGGCTGGGTCAGCGCCCGTGCCGCCCACAACCGCAGTGATGTTATCGCCGTTCTTCAGACCAGTGACCGTCCCTACAAACGCCGGATTTGGATCGCCGTACAGACGGCTGACGCTGCCCGCCGTCACTGTAAGCGGCGCGGGATTGATAGTAAGCACACCGTTGTTGAACGTCACGGCGTAGTTACCGAGCTTTGCGGTCGGGTCAACCGGCGTGGGCACGATCGCCGTCGAGCCTACGCCCGTAGCCGCAGTCGCGGCGCTGGTAAAGGTGGCCGTGATGTTGTCAGCGTTCTTCAGGCCGGTGACTGTTCCCGTAAACACTGGGTTCGGGTCGCCGTACAAGCGGCTGGCCGGGTTGGCGCTGATGCTGAGCGG